>JAEKFU010000134.1 GCA_016522385.1 Pseudomonadota bacterium | reverse complement strand
TCCGAAGAGATCACCGTTCAGGTGCTGGAAGTCGATCCGGTCAAACGGCGGATCTCGCTTGGTCTCAAGCAGACCCAGGACAATCCATGGGAAAGCTTTGCCGAAAAATTCCCTGTCGGAACCAAGGTCGAAGGCGAAGTCAAGAACATCACCGAGTTCGGTCTGTTCATCGGCTTGGACGGCGATGTCGACGGTATGGTTCATCTGTCCGATTTGAACTGGACCCAGCCCGGCGAGGAAGCCATCAAGGACTACAAGAAAGGCGAGATGGTCAAGGCCGTCGTGCTCGACGTAGACATGGAAAAGGAGCGCATATCGCTCGGTGTCAAACAGCTCGATGCCGATCCGATGGAAAGTGTCGAAGGCCTCAAGAAGGGCGCTGCGGTGACCTGCGAGGTGACGGCTGTTCAGGACAACGGAATCGAGGTGTCGATTGCCGGCACCGATCTGACCGCCTTCATCCGGCGCGCCGATCTGGCCCGCGATCGCTCGGAACAGCGGGCCGACCGTTTCGCGGTTGGCGAGAAGGTCGACGCCCGTATAACCCAGTTCGACAAGGCAAGCCGCAAGGTAGCCGTGTCGATCAAGGCGCTCGAGATTGCCGAGGAAAAAGCCGCGGTGGCGCAGTATGGTTCGTCCGACTCGGGCGCCTCGCTGGGTGACATCCTCGGTGCCGCTCTCGACAAGGCCAAAGCCAGTTCCGATGAACCCTCTGATGAGGCCGAGGCCGAGGCGGCCGAAAAACCGGCTGCCAAGAAAGCTGCCAAGAAACCTGCCAAGAAAAAGGCCGCGAAGGACAGTTGACGGAACTGTACGGGGTTGTTCTGGCAACTCCTTTGGTTGCCGGGATCCTGTTGACAACCAGATGGGTTGAACATGCTTGATGCGGACTCAATCGTTGCTCACCGACAGATGCGCCGGCGGCTTGGCATATGGCGTATCTTGGCGGTCTTGGCGGTAGCCGTGTCGGTCATGGTGCTTGTGCTGTGGAGTGCGGATGCCGGTGGCGGGCTTGGCAAACTGTCCAATCACATTGCCCGAGTCCGCGTGGAAGGACTGATCATCGGCAACCGACACACACTTGAACTTCTTGACGAATTGGCCAAGGCCGATCGGGTCAAGGCGGTCATCGTTCACATTAACAGCCCCGGTGGCACAGTTGCCGGTTCTGAAGCGATTTATGAAGGGATCCGCAAGATCGCCGAGAAAAAGCCGGTGACCTCAGTCATGGGCTCGGTAGCTGCCTCGGGCGGCTACATAACCGCGATCGCCTCTGATCACATTGTTGCCCGCGGCAACACCATTACCGGTTCGATCGGTGTCATCTTTCAATGGGCCGAGGTAAGCCAGCTCCTCGACAAGCTCGGCATCAACATGGAAGAGATTAAGAGCAGTGAGCTGAAGGCCCAGCCGAACATGTTCAATCCGCTGACCGAAAAGGTTCGCCAGGTGACCGAAGCGCTGGTGCAGGATTCTTACAGCTGGTTCGTCGCTTTGGTTGCCGAACGCCGCCAGCTCCAGCAGGCAACCGCGCTGCGCCTCGCGGACGGCCGGGTCTATAGTGGCCGGCAGGCGGTTGAGAACAAGCTGATCGACGCACTTGGCGGCGAAGAGACCGCCAAAGCGTGGCTGGTCAGCGAAAAAAAGATCAATGAAAAGTTGGAAATCATTGACTGGAAGCCGGACGGTGCGGTCAAAACGTCGAGCCTGGGGTTGTCTGTCATATCGCTGATGCTGAAATTGTTCGGATTTGAGCCTTCCGAGCAGGTTTTGAGCCGGGCTTTGCAACCTGAGCGCCTTAAACTTGACGGCTTGCTGTCAGTTTGGCAACCTAGCAATTAAATCAATGAATTGGGCGGGAATTAGAGGCATGATCAAATCAGGATTGGTTCAAACGATAGCTCAGCAGAACATGCATCTGTACCATCGTGACGTTGAGCGCATCATAAACACGATCCTCGATGAGATCATTGAAGCCCTAGCAAATGGCGATCGTGTCGAATTGCGTGGGTTCGGCGCCTTCTCGGTCAAGCAGCGCGATGCCCGCGTCGGCCGCAACCCGCGTACCGGCGAAGCGGTCTCGGTGACCGCCAAGCGGGTGCCGTTCTTCAAAACCGGTAAGGAGTTGCGCGAACGATTGAACGCGCCAACGCCGCAGGAATAGCATGGCAGTCCCCGTGGGGCCTGTACATCCCTGGCAATCAACAGCCCCTAAGGCTCGGATATTGATATGAAACGTGTACTCTCCTGGGCATTGGGATTGCCGGCGGCGATAGTCCTGATCGCCTTTGCCGTCGCCAATCGCCAATACATAACCGTGTCCTTTGACCCGCTGTCGGTAGAGGCACCCTGGCTGACCGTGTCAATGCCGCGTTGGGCCCTGCTCTATGGCGGCATCTTCATCGGGCTAGTTGCCGGAGGGGTTGCCGCATGGCTCAAACAGGGCAAATGGCGCAAGATCGCCAGAAAGGCCCGCAGCGAACTGGACAATGTGCGCACCGAGAATGATCGCCTGAAGAGCCAGCTGAGCCGCAGCGACATGTTGCTGGCCGGCAAGGACAACGATATCGCCGCCTGAGTGCCGCTCTAAATTTCCCACGCAAAACCCGCATGCACCGGGCACTGTGGATTTGACCGCAACAGCCCCGATAGCCGATAACAGCGAACATGTTACAACCAATCAATCCGATCTGCGTTGCTCTCGACACGCCTGACATTGCGCAAGCCAGCCAATTGGCTAAAGCGCTGCGCGGCCATGTCGGCTTGGTCAAGATTGGCATGGAGTTTTATTATGCCAACGGAGCGGCCGGATATCAGGCGGTGGCAGAGGCGCAAGTGCCGATCTTCCTCGACCTCAAACTGCACGATATACCCAACACCGTGGGCGAGGGACTGCAATCGCTGATGAAGCTTGCGCCGCCGCCAGCCATTGTCAATGTGCACGCCACCGGTGGCGCCGCGATGATGGAGGCCGCCGTTTCAGCAGTTGCTGGCCGCTCCCGGCTCATTGCCGTCACCATCCTGACCAGCCTGTCGGATACCGATCTTTCGGCAGCCGGTTTTGTTTCTGACCGCAACACGGCGCAACATGCCGTCAAACTGGCCAAGCTGGCCAGAGAATGCGGGGTCGACGGGGTTGTCTGTTCGGCGCATGAAATCGCGGCGATCAAGCAGGCCTGCGGTACGGACTTTCTCACGGTCGTCCCCGGAATCCGGCCGGGCGGGACTTCCGTTCAGGACCAGAAGAGAATTGCCACGCCGCGCGCGGCCTGCGACGCCGGTGCCGATGTTCTGGTAATCGGCCGTCCGATCACCCGTGCCAAAGATCCCGTCCTAGCCGCCAGAGCGATCGCGGACGAACTGTGCGAGGGCGTGTCATGACGGTTGGGGTAAAGATCTGTGGCTTGTCGACCGAAGCCTCAGTTGATTGTGCCATCGCTGCCGGGGCCGACTATGTCGGCCTGGTGTTCTATCCGCCGAGCCCGCGGTATATCGAGCCGAACAAGGCCGCAGCGCTTGCCGACCGCGCCCGCGGCAAGACCAGGATCGTCGCGCTCGTTGTCGATGCCGATGATGCCCTTCTGGACGAGATCACCCGCCATGTCGATCCCGACATTATCCAGGCACACGGCTCAGAAACGCCGGAGCGCGTCGCCGAGATCGCCAAGGTCACCAACCGGCCGGTGATCAAGGCCGTGAAGGTCCGTGAGCAAGGCGATATCGCGACTGCCACGGTCTACGACGAGTGTGCATCGATGATCCTTTATGATGCGAAGGCACCTGAGGACTTGCCGAACGGACTGCCTGGCGGCAACGGCATAGCCTTCGACTGGACATTGTTGGAGAAAGGCCGCAACGCCACAGAATTCATGCTGTCGGGCGGGCTTGACGCGGGCAATGTCGCCGAGGCCATCGAGATGACCGGGGCGCCGAATGTCGATGTCTCATCCGGTGTCGAGCGGTCGCCCGGCGATAAGGACCTTGATTTGATTCGAAAATTCGTTGAGGCCGCCAAGTCGGCGGGATAGAAACGCCTTACAGGTAGCGCATAGGGCAACAAGCAATGAACGTGAACCCTCCCAACTCATACCGTGTCGGCCCGGACGAACACGGGCGCTATGGCATCCACGGCGGCCGTTTCGTTGCCGAGACCTTGATGCCGCTAATCCTCGAGCTGGAGCAGGCTTACAAGGATGCCCAGGCTGACCCCTCCTTCCAGGCCGAGATGGACACCTTCCTCGAGCACTATGTTGGCCGACCGAGCCCACTCTATTATGCCGAGCGGCTGACCGAGCACCTTTCCGGTGCCAAGGTCTATTTCAAGCGCGATGAGCTCAACCACACCGGCGCCCACAAGATCAACAATGTAATGGGCCAGATCCTGCTCGCCCGGCGCATGGGCAAGACCCGCATAATCGCCGAAACCGGTGCCGGCCAGCATGGCGTGGCAACCGCCACCGTATGTGCCCGCTTCGGTTTGAAGTGCATCGTTTATATGGGTGATGTCGATGTTGAACGGCAAAAGCCGAATGTCTTTCGAATGAAACTGCTGGGCGCCGAGGTCATACCGGTCTCATCGGGATCGCGGACGCTCAAAGACGCCCTCAATGAAGCCTTGCGCGACTGGGTCGCTAATGTCGAAGACACGTTCTATTGCATCGGCACCGTGGCCGGCCCGCATCCCTATCCGGAAATGGTGCGTGATTTTCAGTCCATCATTGGAAAGGAGACCAAGCGCCAGATGCACAGCCGCGAAGGCCGCCTGCCGGATTCGCTGGTCGCGGCGATTGGCGGCGGGTCTAACGCCATGGGCCTGTTCCATCCGTTCCTCGACGACAAGGAAGTGGAAATCTACGGTGTCGAAGCGGCAGGACGAGGAATTGATACCGGTCTGCATGCGGCCTCGATTTCTGGAGGTCGCCCGGGCATCCTGCATGGCAACCGGACCTATTTACTGATGAACGATGACGGTCAGATCACCGAGGCGCATTCGATTTCAGCCGGTCTGGATTACCCGGGCATCGGCCCCGAGCATGCCTGGCTCAATGATGTCGGTCGGGTCAATTATCTGTCGGCGACCGACCAGGAGGCGCTCGATGCGTTCCAGCTGTGCTGCGAGCTGGAAGGCATTATCCCGGCGCTCGAGCCCTCGCATGCCCTGGCCAAGGTGGTGGAGCTTGCACCGGACAGGCCGAAGGACCATTTGATGGTGATGAACATGTGCGGACGTGGCGACAAGGACATTTTTGCGGTTGCCGAGCATCTGGGTGTTGAATTGTGAGCGGCGCTACGCGCATCGATCACCGTTTTGCCGCGCTTAGGGCAGATGGCCGCGCTGCCTTGGTCACTTTCGTGACGGCCGGTGATCCCGACTATGCGACCTCGCTTGAGATCATCAAGGGCCTGCCGGCAGCCGGTGCCGATGTGATAGAGATCGGCATGCCGTTTACCGATCCGATGGCGGATGGGCCCGCCATCCAGGCGTCAAGCCTGAGAGCGCTTGGCAAGGGGCACGATACCAACAAGACCCTGCAACTGGTCCGCGAATTTCGCGCTGAGGACAATGACACGCCGATCGTTCTGATGGGCTATTACAACCCGATCTACATCTACGGTGTCGAGCGTTTTCTAAGCGATGCCAAAGCCGCCGGCGTCGATGGCCTGATCGTTGTGGACCTGCCGCCGGAAGAAGATGACGAGCTGTGTGTGCCGGCCCTGAATTCTGGACTGAACTTCATACGGCTGGCAACGCCGACAACCGATGATCATCGACTGCCGAGGGTGCTGACCAATACGTCCGGTTTTGTCTATTATGTCTCGGTGCTCGGCATCACCGGCACTAAATCCCCCGACATTTCGACCGTTACTGAAGCGGTTGCGCGCATTAAGCGGCACACCGACCTACCGGTCGCCGTTGGTTTCGGCGTCAAGACGGCGGACCAGGCGGCCGGCATTGCTTCAGGTGCCGATGGTGTGGTTGTCGGCTCGGCCCTGGTCAATGCCGTGCGCGATAACCTCGATGACGCTGGCGTTGCTGGCCCTGCAACCAGCGCTGCGGTACTCGCCCTCGTCAGGCAGTTGGCCGGCGGCGTGAAATCCGTAACACGATCGGCAGCCGAATGACGTTAAACAGAGGCAGCCTCAAGTGAACTGGATCAAAAACTTCGTCCGTCCCAAGATCCGCAACATTTTGGGAACAAAGAAGGACGTCCCCGACAACATGTGGGTGAAATGTCCGGAAACCGGACAGATGGTGTTCTATCGCGACGTTGAGGCCAATCACTTCGTTATCCCGGACTCCGGTTGTCACCTGCGTATGCCGCCTGATGCGCGTCTCAAACACATGTTTGACAACAAGGATTACACGCTGATCGAGTTTCCCAATGTAATCGATGATCCTTTGAAGTTCCGCGACCAGCGCAGATATTCCGACCGCCTAAAGGATGCCCGGTTGAAGAACGAGCAGGACGATGCGATCCGTGCGGCGGTCGGCATCATGGGCGGTACCGAAGTGGTGATTGCCGTTCAGGATTTTGCTTTCATGGGCGGCTCACTCGGTATGGCCGCCGGCGATGCGATCATCACATCCATGCGCGAAGCCGCAAAGCGCAAATGCCCCTACATTCTCCTGGTTGCATCCGGCGGTGCCCGCATGCAGGAGGGCATCCTATCCTTGATGCAACTACCCCGCACCACGGTGGCTGTTCAGGAATTGCGCGCCGCCGGCGCGCCCTACATTGTCGTACTGACCAATCCGACCACCGGTGGCGTCACCGCCTCATATGCCATGCTGGGTGACATTCATATCGCCGAACCGGGCGCCTTGATCGGCTTTGCCGGCCAACGGGTAATTGAACAGACCATTGGCGAAAAGCTTCCAGTTGGTTTTCAGCGCGCGGAATATCTGCAGGATCATGGCATGGTCGATATGGTGGTGCAAAGAAGGGACATGCCGATGATGGTCAGTCGGCTAATCCGTTTCATCACCGGCGCGCCAGCGCTAGCGGAGCCTCCACAAGAAGATACACCTGAAACTGCCGAGGTCCCGAGCGATCCGGAAACGCCGGCCAATGCGGATGCTGGCGAGCCGGCGCAAGGCTAAAACTGGGCAAGAATCCTGCAAGGTATGTCACGGCATGGCCGTTAGCGATTCCATATTGTCACGACTGCTGCAACTGCACCCGAAGAGCATCGATCTGACGCTGGAGAGGATGTGGCGAATTCTGAAAAAGCTCGGTAATCCCGAACGCTCGCTGCCGCCGGTCGTCCATGTCGCCGGGACCAACGGCAAAGGATCGGTCATTGCCTATATGTGCGCCATCATGGAGGCAGCCGGTTTGGGCGTGCATTGCTACACATCACCGCATCTCATGCGTTTCCACGAAAGGATCCGACTCGGAACGCCTTCCGGCAGTGCCTTCATCGCCGAACAGGATCTTGTCGCCATTCTGGAAGAATGTGAGGTTGCCAATGCGGGTGAGCCGATAACCTATTTTGAGATCACTACCGCCGCGGCTTTTCTGGCATTTTCGCGTCATCCGGCAGACTATCTGCTGCTCGAAGTCGGCCTTGGCGGGCGTCTTGACGCAACCAATGTCATCGAGCGCCCTGCACTGGGCGTGATCACCTCGATCAGCTTAGATCACCAGCAATTTCTTGGCGACACGATCGCCGGTATCGCTAAGGAAAAGGCGGGTATCCTGAAGCCGCAAGTCCCCGCCGTGGTAGCCCTGCAGACCAGCGACGTGATTCCGACAATCGAGGCAGAAGCAGCCAAATTGGGAGCGCCCGTGCTGGTGCACGGTCAGCACTGGCAAAGCTTCGAACAGCATGGTCGGCTGGTCTATCAGGACGAGACAACGTTGCTCGATCTGCCGCTGCCGGGCCTCGCCGGCCAGTTTCAGATCGAAAACGCAGGCGCCGCGGTTGCGGCTATCCTCGCGCTCAACGACACGCGCATTTCTACTGTCGATATTGAGGACGGCCTGCGCCGTGCCCAGTGGACTGGACGCTTGCAAAGACTGCCTTTGGGTCGTCTGCACGAATTACTGCCGGACAATGCCGAGTTGTGGCTCGATGGAGGACATAATCCTGCTGCAGGCAGAGCTCTGGCCCAAAGTCTTGCTGACTTGGACGAGCGTGTTTCCAAACCGTTGATGCTAGTTCTGGGGATGCTCAACACCAAGTCTGCTGCCGAATATGTCGAGCCGTTCACCGGACTTGCGACAGGCATCTTCACCGTCACCATCCCGGATGAGCAAAACGCCCTGAGCGCCCAGGATCTGGCGGCCATCGCCCGAGGACTGGGATTGGACGCGGAACCGGCCGCCGGGATCGAGGAGGCAATCGCAATGGCAGGCCAAATCGATCCGGAGCCCCGCATCCTGATCTGCGGTTCGCTGTACCTAGCTGGTCACGTTCTGGCTCTTCACTCCGGTGAAGCCGTATCGGGTCCATCCGGTGCGGGAAAGAGGTAGGGTCTGTCAGACAGAATAGGCATTGGCACGGGGCCGATGCCGACTTTCGGCAATGACTGTCTCAGATCGACTCTTCGATCCAGTCGACAATCTTTCCTTTTGAATTGACGCCGACCTGCGTCGACTTCACTTCGCCGCCGTTGAAGATCATCAATGTCGGGATGCCGCGTACGCCGTATTTGGACGGTGTTGAGGGGTTTTGATCGATGTTGACCTTCACCACCTTGATCTTCTCGCCCATTTCGCTGGCAATCTCATCGAGCGCAGGAGCGATCTGCTTGCATGGTGCACACCATTCCGCCCAGAAATCAACGACGACCGGGCCGTCGGCCTTGATTACATCATCCTCGAACGAAGAGTCTGAGACATGCTGAGTCGTCATCTTGGAAACCTTTCATGATCCTCAAAAAAATCGACAGCGGCAATTTAGGCCGCTGGCGCCGTGTGAACGTAGGAAGCCTAGACGTTTGGGTCAAGATGCGTGCGGCACTGCTACACAGTCATTTGATTAGATCGCAAAACCGCATCAAGCATGTCTGCCGGCACTTCCATCAGTGTTGCGGTATTGGTCCACAGCAGTGCCGCCCTAACTGGCCTGTCCGGATAGACCTGACCCACAGCAGCCCGGTAGGCGGCCAGCTGGCGTATATAGCCTGCATCGGCTTGCTCGATACTTGCCGGCGCCGGCCGGTTAGTTTTGTAATCGACGATCAGCACCGTATCATCGCTGACCACAAGCCTGTCGATCTGGCCGGTCAGGCCAACTGAGCTGCCATCCAGATCGAGCTGTGCGGCCAGCGGCACCTCGGCGTGGCTTCCCGGCGCAAAAACCGGCGCGAAAGCTTGATCGTCGAGCAGCGCCATGACCTCGCTGAGGATATCGGCGACCTGGTCCTGATCCAGCCCAACGCCCTGGCTGCTGAGGAACCGGCGACCGGCGGTTCGGCGCTCATCCGGTGCCACCTCAGGCAGGACCTGCAGCAGTTTGTGGATGAGATTGCCACGCTGATAGCGGTCCGGAGCCGCACTTCTCAGCGGCGGCTCAAACCGCTCGGGCGATTCTTCAGGTACCGTGCCGCCCTCGGGCGCAAGTTTTGAAGGAACGATCCACCGCAGGCTTGCCGCCTCGGCGGAAGGCTTCTCGATCGCCCATCGCGGCGGGCGAACCGGTTCGGCCAGTTCATCGGTTTCTTCTTCGTGGTCACTAGGTTTGGACAATTGTTTACCTTCAATTCGCCAAACGGTGCCGGTGCCTTGGTTTGCATCGACACGATATTCTGGGCGTTGCAGCACCGAACTGATGAGGCCGTACCAGCTTTCCGCTTTCGCCTCGGCTTTATTGCTGTAGCCGCAGACCAACAACCAGTCGCACGCCCTGGTCATCGCCACATAGAGCAGGCGATTGTATTCCTCGATGGCCCGTGCGCCATGCCGTGCCTTCAACTGCTCGGTGAGATGAATCCGATCCTGCGACCGCAGTCGCCAGACTGGCAGGATGCAATTCTTGTGATCTTCGATCAGCAGCACATCCGGCGTCTTACGGCGATCCGGCACATCCGTCGTGTCAGGTAGGATCACGATATTCGCCTCCAGGCCTTTGGCACCATGCACCGTCATGACGCGGACCTCGTTTACGCTGTGGTCCATGTCCCGTTTAATCTGTAGGTTTGCGCCCTCAAGCCAACCGAGAAATTCGTGTAGGGTAGGGGTCTTGCCCGTCTGGAAATTGAGCGCCTCGGACAAGAACGCGTCGATCGGATCGGCTGCTTCGGTTCCTAGCCGACGCAACATGGCCTTGCGCCGGCCGTCCGCGATCAGCACATGGGCAAAAAACTGGTATGGAGTGACAAAACCTGCCCGAGCCCGCCAGGTTCTCAAAGCGCCAAGCGCTTCGCTATATGGCGCGCCATCGTCCACGGCGGCACATAGGCGCTGCCACAGGGTCTGCCGGCCGCGGTCATACGCCAGAGGCAATAGGTCATCATCGTCGAAAGCTGTGCCATCGTCGCGCGCCACCAGTGGCCCCTTGAGCACGCTTGCCAGCGTCAAGTCATCCTCGGGCAGCAGCACAAAACGGGCCAGCGCCATCAGGTCCTGCACAGCGATATGCTTTGTCAGTTCAAGCCGGTCGGCGCCGGCAACCGGAATGCCAGCCAGCTTCAGGGCCCGCACCATTGCATCCATGAATGTCGTGCGTCGGCGCACCAGGATCAGGATGTCGCTATAGCGCACCGTTCGGCCCCGCGGCGTCAGCTCGCGGCCCTCGTCGATCCAGCTTCGGATGGTGGCAGCGATTTGCTGTGCGAGTTTCACCCGGGGATGACGGCCGGCATCGATCCGGCGCGGTGCCGTCCAGGGTGAACCATCCTCGCTGTCGTCACGAATGGTCAACGGCCACAGTTCGACGCGCCCGGCTTGCCCGGTGCGCCGGGCCGTGTGGTTATGTTTTCCAGCCTGGATCTCCTGAAGCCCATTATTGGCGAGTGGCTGGCTGAATACCGCATCGACAATTTCGAGCACTTGCGGTGTTGAACGGAATGACACCTGCAGGGGCACCTCTGTAAGTTCGCCGCCGGCATTTGCAATCTTCGAGCGAAAATAGCTCTGCATTTTTGAAAAGGCCGCCGGATCGGCGCCCTGGAACGAAAAAATCGACTGCTTGTAGTCCCCGACTGCAAAGACCGTCCGCTCGGTATCGGTACGCGCCCCTTCGCCCGCAAAGAACTCTTCTGTCAATTTGGCAATAATCGACCACTGCTGGGGGCTCGTGTCCTGCGCTTCATCGATCAGCACGTGATCGAGCCCGCCGTCGAGCTTGAACAGCACCCACAGCGACGCGTGTTGGTCTTCCAGCAACGCGCGGGTGTGCAGAATCAGATCATCATAGTCGCTCAGCCCCAGTTGCCGCTTCTTGATGCCATAAGCGGTGATGATCTGTGCGCCAACACGTAGCAGCGCACCACTGGCGGCTAACACCCTTGCCGCGCGCCACCGCTCGATCACCCGGGCGACCCTTTTCTGTTCCGTGATCAGATGTTGATGGATGTTTGGAAAATCCTGCGCAGCCTTCTTTGTGAACAGTCCGCTCTCGGTACGTTCGGACCCGCTCGCCGTCAGAAAAATCTCCTGCAAGCGTGCAAACTTCTCACTTGCGGAGTGAGCGAGCAGCAGGCGTTCGATTCTCTCACGCGTCGATTTGACGACGCAGGATTGCGACGCCGCACGCTGGTAAGCCGAGACATCGATTTCGGGCAATGCTTCTGCGGCAAGTTTCTCGGTGTCATCGCCCGGTCTGAGACCAAGTAGCTGACGAAGTTCGTCAAGCCCGGCGTCGCGTGCTCGGAAACTACCCAACAGGGGGGCCAGAACATGGCGGTTGTCGAGCAGTTCGCTCAGCAGTTCATCGAACCGGTCGGCACTGGTGTGTGCGACGATGGTGGCGAGGTCCTGTGCCGTTCGGCTCGTTTCGTCCGCGCAGGCTTCAGTGAAAACCTCTGCACGAGCCTTTCCAAGAACCTCGCGAGCCGTTTGCTCGTCAATTACGTCAAATCCGGGCACCATGCCGGCCTCCACCGGAAATCTCTGCAGAAGCCGTTCGCAAAAGGCATGGATCGTCTGAACTTTCAGCCCGCCCGGCGTCTCTAGGGCTTTGGCAAACAACTGCCGCGCGGCGGCAAGGTCACCTGCATTGAATGTGACATGACCCGTGTGCTGGTGTATTCGCTCAACGAGCGCTGTATCTTGCAAGCCGATCCAGCCGGCGAGTTCATCGTAGAGGCGCCGCGACATTTCGGCTGCGGCCGCCCGTGTATAGGTTAAGCAGAGCACCCGCTCCGGCAGCGCACCGTCCAGCAGCAGCCGGACAACACGGTTGACCAGAACGTGGGTTTTGCCTGACCCGGCATTGGCGCTCACCCAGGCGGACGTTGCCGGGTTCGAGGCCTGCGTCTGAGTGGTGCTGGCGGTATCGACGCGATTGCTCAAGCATCGTCCTCCATAATCAGCAAGTGGCTCCACTCGCGCCAGCGCGACAGATGATCGAAATCAAATGGGCGGTCGGCCCTTTCCGATGCGTTTATGACAAGGTAAGGCTGTGCTGGATCTGCATAGTCGATCAGCAGGTTCTGCAGCCCCGAGATCGCATCTCGCGCCCGCTGCGCGTGATCACCCTTCAACGGCTTTAGTTCGCCACCCGGATCGCCGCCGGACAGTCGCATATAGGCCGCCTGGCTGACCGGTGCTGCAGCAACGCCGTCAAAGGCGCCGTCGATCGCCATATGCGCCTCAAGATCAAGCTGCGGGCTGTAGCCGGCGCTGCCCGGCGTAACCGCAGGTGGTTGGCCGGTCTTGTAGTCCACCAGCCGCAAAGTGTTGTCAGTCCGTCTGTCAATACGATCGGCAATTGCTCTCATGGTGAATGCTTGCCCGGCTACGTTGATTTTCACAACGCCCTTGCATTCGGCATGGTGCTCAACGGCATCCTGCCGCCAGGCGCGTTCGTGCGCGATATACCATGCCGCAATTCGCTCCATTTGCGGCCACCAGAACGCCGCCAGGGCGGGATCGGAGACTACGCTTCGAAAGACCTCGCCGATCTCCGACAGCAATGCCGCCTCGGCGTCCTGCGGCAGTGAACCTGGATATTTCTCCGTGAAACTCTGCAGTGCTTTGTGGACAAGAATGCCGCGCTCACGGGCGCCCGCCTGCTGATCAAGGCTCTCCAACGGCTCCAGCTGCAGGATATACCGGGCGTAGGTCCCATAAGGGTCCTTTATCAACCGGTCGATCGCGGTCACTGACAGCCGTTTCGGTCTTGCCGCAACCGGAGGCGATGGCCGTGGCGGTTTAGTTGGTCGATGCTTGCCCGGGTCGTTCAGGCCGCGCCCCCAACCAATCCACGGGTCTTGTGCATCAAGCGCTGTGTCCTTACCCGCCGCTTTCAGGATCGCTTTCATGCGCAACAGCCATCGGGTTGGCACGGCGGGCTGCCCGTCAATCTTGCGGGACGCCGTCATCCAGACACTCTCACCGCACGCTGCCTGGGCAAAGTCGTGTGCCGCGAGGCCAATGCGCCGCTCCGGCAGTTGCAGCATGGCAGTGCTGCGCTGCGGCCGGTTGAGCCATGGGTCGATTTCCGCCTCGGCCGGCCATACCCCTTCGTTCAGACCACCAAGGATCGTTACATCGGCGCTGATCAGGCGGGCTTCCAGTAGGCCATGAATGGCAATTCGCGGGTGTGGCACGTGTTTGGGGCGCACCGGGACACTGATCAGCTGCTTTTTGATGAAAGCGGCATAGTCCTGCGCACCCAGGGGCGGGCATGACGAACCGTGTTCCAATAGGGAACCGAAGACGAGTGTCAATGCCTCACCTGCATCGCCGCACCACAGCGGGATTGGCTCATCTTCAGGCGACCTACAGATCGTTTCCGCCGCGCGTATGTGGGCCTTTGCGAGGTCAACGAGCGAACTTGGCCGGTTCGATGAGAACAGGTTCGCAAATTCGGCCAGTAGCTCCGTTAGGATTCCGGTCAGGTCGATAACCCGCTGCCAAGCACCGTTATCCATGTTCTGGACAAAGCCATGCGAGTGATAGTCGACCGATTGCCGGCGCTTCTCGGCATCCGCCGCGAGGTTAGCCAGATCGGGCTGCTCAAGACGACCACGCAGCACGGCAATCTCCATCAGCCGGGCTGCCATAGACAGCTCGCTGCGCTCCAGTCCGCACAGCGTGAAGGGATGATCGAGCAGCGCCATAAGCGGGCGTGGTGCAAACCGTGCCGCCGCGGCATCGACAAGCAACGCCATGAAGGCTCCGATCGGTGTGTGCATCAGGGGTTCGCCGGCAGAATCATCAACCTCGATGGACCATCGCGCCAGCTCTGCTTTGACCTGACGGGCCAAGCCGCGATCCGGCGTAACGAGCTGAACCGTGCGCCCGGCATCCTCCAGAGCGCGGCGCATGATCAGTGCGATCACCAGCGCTTCACAATGTTGGTCCGGCGCTTCAATCCAGCGGAGACCTTCAGTCGCCATCTGCAATGCATTCGTGCGATCGTGGATGAAATCGTGCCATCGCTCACTGGTCGCCGACGGGCGCATCGTCTCGCTCACGAACCAGCGCCGTGCCCGGCCCGCATCGGACGCTTGTTGTTCGGCGAACACGGTGACATCACCACGCGCGACTTTCAAATGGTCGAGCAGCTCCTTAAGGCCAAACTGCGGATGTTGCGGGTCCAGTTTGGCCCAACTGGCGTCATCCATGTTTAGATCGAGTCCCGGTAGAACCACTGCACCTTGCGGCAGACGGCAAATCTCTTTCAACAATTCAGCGGTCGCCGGGATTGAGCCAGTCGAACCCGCCGCTATGATCGGCCCTGCCGGCGGATTTTCTGCCAGCAATTCGGCGCGCGCGCGGATCAGGGCGTTGCGCCGCTGCGTTGCGCCAATCAAACCGAGGTCGGCAAGCGCCTGTGGATATTCCACACGGACCACATCTAGAAAACCCAATACATCGGCGCGATGCTCCGGCAAGTCGGCGTCAAACAGATCCGCGATCACCGACAAGCTGACCTCGTCGTTGTCAAAACCGTCGATCAGCGTGCCGAGGCTGCGGGCAAGGTCGAGGGCTTGCCCGGTAGCGGATTGAACAGCCTGCGATAGCTTGCTGTCCGGGTTGCTCGCGGCCCAAGAAAGTATCAGTCGGGCCAGCAGGAACTGGCGCTGCAGCGGGGCGATGGCGGGGGAAATATCCAACTCGGGCATGCCGCCGAGGACCGTTTCGCTTGCCAGCTCATCGTCGTCAATGTCACCGAGCGGCCGGATACGCGGCAGCAGGCGTGTCCGCTCCGCACCGGCATCGGCAAAGGCCATGGTCAACGCCCGTGCCGCGCGGCGAGTCGGCACAAGGACCGTCCAGTCGATCAGCGATAGTGGATCGGGAACCGGCCCGTCCAGCAGCGGCAACTGCCCGGTCAGAATTTTGTGAGCGAGCGTGCGGGTGAAGTCGAGATCCGGCGGGATTGTGAAGACATTTGCCGGCAAATCGCGCATCAGGAGCGTCCATCAGAGCATGTGCATACCAGAAAAGTTGCGGCACTTTTCTGGTATGTACATGCTCCATCTTTATATGATAGCGGACGGTTCACAGGTCATATTGATCCAATGTGTGCCGATCGTGCGCAAAGGGTATCTTCAGCATCTTTGATCGCGGCCGGTGTACCGACATGCAACCACAGGCCATCGTGCACCAGTCCGCACAATCGGCCCTCTTCGATCGCCCTGTTCCACAGAACGTTCATCGAAAATGCACCAGCGGGCGCGGCGTCAAACAGATGCGGTGCGACCAGATAGCAGCCGCTGTTGACGAGTCCGGCATCGCGCTTTTCGATATTTCTTGTTAGCTGGCCACGCTCATCCATGAAGAAGTCACCTGGTCCATCGAAGCCAACGCTGCGCGCAGCCTCGCTAAGCAGCAACAGGCAATCCATCTGGTTTGCATCCCATGCCGCGCGCATGCGCTCAAGAGCCGGAACTGGTCCGTCAACCCAGAACGAGTCGCTGTTAAAAACGAAGAACGGCTCATCGCCCAGCATGCCGAGCGCCTTTGCGACACCGCCGCCAGTGTCAAGGAGCTCCGATCGTTCATCCGAGAGCACGATTTGCGGACTTGTCACACCTTTGGCCCAGCTTTCAATCCGGTCAGCCAGGTAATGCACGTTGACCACGACCACTTCAATTCCAGCAGTCCGACTGCAATCAACCGCACGATCGATCAACGACCGCCCGGCAATTTCAATCAACGGCTTGGGGCGCGTGTTCGTCAAGGGCCGCATACGAGTACCAAGACCTGCCGCCAGGATCATTGCGCGACGTCCGATTTTATCCTTTGTCCCGGTCACTGTCTGCCGCTCCCGACTGCGTGACGCTGGTCGGCCGGCAGGTGTTGGGCAAACCAGGTCTTAAGATCCGATAGAGCCGGATGTGCGAGGTTCTTTTCAAGTGCCCGCGATACCCTTGGAATGTGACGCAGGTAGCCATGTTTGCCATCACGCATCGACAGCCGTGCGAAGATTCCGAGCACCTTCGAGGCGCGCTGTGCCCCCAGGACCGCATAGGAATTTCGAAACGCCTCCTGATCGAAGGCCGGCTCATCGCTCTGGCGCTGGGCTAAGTACGCATCGAGCAATTCTTCTTCAGTGTCATCGGCCACATCGATACGCGCATCTTGCAACAATGACACAAGATCATAGGCGGGTGGCCCGAGCACGGCATCCTGGGTGTCGATGATGCCGACCCGGCAGGTACCCTGGCGTTTCGGCAACCAGATTAGGTTTGGTGAGTGATAGTCCCTGAGCACCCAGACCAACCGGTCGCGTTTAAGGGTCTCAAGCAACGGCTGCCACAGTGAGTCATATTCATCGTGGCGTGCCTGCGGTGCGGCATGACCCTTGGCCAGGGGCCAGAACCAGCTCATCAGCAGGTCTGCTTCGGTCATCAACGCAACGTCGTCATAGTGCTCAATGAAATGTGTGACATGGTCAAGTTTGATTTCCGCCGGCCAGTCCCTGGTCGCGATGTCTGCCAGCACGTCGACTGCCAATGCCATCGGCTCGCGCATGTCCTCGTTCCGGACCGCCATCATACCATAGACCTTCTCGCCAAAGTCCTCGAGGATTGCAAATCCCGTTGCCAGGTCAGCGGCCAGCACCTCGGCGGCGCTGAAACCTCGTTGCCGCAATTCCCGGTTAATGGCAACCACGGCAGAAATGTCCTCAGCAAGATGGACCCGTTCGCTGTAGGTCTTGCCGCCGTCAACCGGCCGCGGCTCGGTCTTTGCCGGCATGTCCATCAGTAGCCTGGTCGAACCGTCATCCGCGAGCAGCCGTTCATAGCGCCTCGTGGATGCGTCGCCTTGAAGAAACTGACGTGTAAAGTGCGGCGCATGCTTGGCAATGAACTCGGCCGCATGCACCATCCGCTGAAGACGAACCCTCCAGGCTCCGTGTCCAGTCAAAGTTACCGATCTGGTGTCATCAGTGAGGTGAAATTCGATGACCAATCGGTCGTTGGGCAGTTGATCGACTAGACGCTCTGCCCATTCGGTGACGATTAAATGGTTGCCCGCCAGGTCTTCCATTCCGAGTTCTTCGATTTCCGACACCTGCCTCAGGCGGTAAAAGTCAAAATGTGCAACCGGCACTCGGCAGTCATTGTATGATTGCACGAGCGTATATGTCGGGCTGGGCACCTCGAGCAATTCGCCCGCATCATGCAGCGCCTGGATAAGCGCGCGGGCGAATGTTGTCTTGCCGGTCCCAAGGTCGCCGACCAGGCCGATCCAGTCGCCAATCTTGACAAAAAGCGAAATCTCATGCGCCAGCGCAATGGTTGCGCCTTCGTTGCCGAGTTGCCGGCGATGTACAAATGTCAGATCGCTTTCAACCATTTCTACCAAAGTTGTAGCAGGATTTTCAGCCGGCAGCGGCTTGTTGTGGGAGCAGGCGTTCAGCGGTTTGGCCGGTGGTTTTGGCGTTCTTGATGGGGAAACGACAAATTACAGTCGTACCACAATCGACTTTTGATAGCAGGGAGACCTTGCCGCCGTGCAACTCAACAAACGATTTTACAATGGCCAGACCAAGACCCGGACCGCGATGGCCGCCGGCGACTGGCCGCGACTGGAAGCGGTCGAAAGCACGGGCCTGGAACTCATCATCCATGCCCTTGCCGGTATCGGCCACCCACAAC
>JAEKFU010000130.1 GCA_016522385.1 Pseudomonadota bacterium | reverse complement strand
GCCTTACATCGAGGCCAAGACGTCGACCGCCCACTTCGAGCACGAGGCAACTACTTCAAAAATTTCCGACGACCAGATGTTCTACTGCCAGGCCCGTGGGCTCAACGAGGAAGAGGCCGTCGCCCTTATCGTCAATGGTTTCGTTCGCGACGTCATCCAGCAGCTCCCCATGGAGTTCATGGCCGAAACCCAACGTCTCATAGGCATCAGCCTGGAGGGCAGCGTTGGTTGATCCAGACCAGAAACGTGATTGGGGAAATGTCGCGAATTGGCAAAAATGATCTTAGAGGCAGTGGTCGAGCTAATTGTTCAGGGACTGCTGGATTCGGCGTTTCCCAATCGCGGCGAAACGTTCGCGGACTGGTGGCGAAGAATTGGATGGCAAAGAAGATTGCTCGCGCTGATAGTCTGGTGCTGCGTCTTGGGAATTCTCGGATTGATAGGATACTTAATGTGGGATTGGCTTTTCGGCTGAGGCTACGACAATAGTTTGAAGGATGATGAGGAAAGACGACACAAATGCTTGAAATCAAAAACCTCCACGTTCAGGTGGAAGATGAAAACAAGGCCATCCTCAATGGTGTTGAACTCACCGTCAACGCCGGCGAGGTTCATGCCATCATGGGGCCAAATGGGTCCGGGAAATCGACACTTTCCTATGTGCTGGCCGGCAAGGACGGTTATGAGGTGACTGACGGGTCGATCACCTACAATGGCAAGGATCTGCTCGAGATGGAGCCCGATGAACGGGCCGCCGAGGGCGTTTTTCTTGCCTTTCAGTATCCGGTCGAAATCCCCGGTGTTGCCACGATGCAGTTCCTCAAGGTGGCGCTCAATTCGCAGCGCAGTGCGCGCGGCGAGGATGAACTGTCGACCCCCGACTTAATGCGACTGGTCAAGTCGAAAGCTGCGTCGCTGAAAGTCAATCAGGAGATGCTCAAACGGCCGGTCAATGTAGGTTTTTCCGGTGGCGAGAAAAAGCGCGCCGAAATCCTGCAGATGGCGGTACTGGAGCCGTCCCTGTGTATTATGGATGAAACTGACTCCGGTCTCGACATTGATGCACTGCGCATCGTTGCAGAAGGTGTCAACGCCTTGCGCGCACCGGGCCGCGCCATGCTCGTTATCACCCACTATCAGCGTCTGCTGGAATATATCGTACCCGATCGCGTGCACGTGCTCTCCAATGGCAGAATCGTCAAGTCGGGTGGCAAGGAGCTGGCGCTCGAGCTGGAGAAAGACGGCTATGCTAATTACACCGATGAGGCTGCCTGATGGTCGTCGCAACACAGAAAACAGCGGCCGAGTCGGCCTATCTTGAAGGCTTTGATGCTGGAGCCGACTGGCTGGCCAATGAACGCCAGAAGGGTTTTGATGCCTTTGCCGTCACCGGTCTGCCGCACCGGCGCCTGGAAGACTGGAAGTGGACCGACCTGCGTCAGCTGATTGGCAAGGCCTATCCGCCGGCCAGGGGCGGCGCCAGTGGTGATGTTGACGCCCTGCTGGCCAATTCGCCGCTCAGGGACATTGCCCGCGCCCGGCTGGTGTTTGTCAACGGCGAATACGATGCCTCTCGTTCGCAGGCGCCGGCAAGCGGTGATGTGGAAGTGACCGCCTTGAGTACCGCCACCAGTGCATTGCCGATTGGGGAAACCGAAGCCGACCCGATTGACGGGCTCAACCGAGCCTACGTGACCGACGGTGCCTTCATTCGCATCAAGGCCGGTAGCAATGTCGATGCACCGCTCGAACTTGTATTCATCGCCTCCAGTTCAACCGAGGCCACCTTCACCACCCGCAATGTCATTGTGGTGGAAGAGGGCGCCTCGGCTACGTTGTTCGAAACCTATCTCGGCGGTGATGGAGCCTATGTCAGCAATGCCGTAACCGAGGCAAACGTTGCCAAGGGCGCCCGGCTCGACCGCGTCAAGCTGCAAATGGAGGCATTGGCTGCGTATCATCTTTCCAACCTGAAGGCCGATCTCGGCGAACAGGCCAAGCTGCAGGACTACACTCTTACTACTGGTGCCAAGGCCACCCGACAGCAAGGCTTTATCACATTCAACGGCAAGCATGCCGATGCCGATGTCTCCGGTGCCTATCTGTTGAATGAGAAGCAGCATGTCGACACCCGCTTGGTCGTTGATCATGCCGTCTCCCATTGCACGAGCCGAGAACTTTTCAAATGCGTCATGGACGACGATGCTCGCGGTATCTTTCAGGGCAAGGTGATTGTTCGCCAGGATGCACAGAAGACAGACGGCAAACAGTCGAGTCACGGGCTGTTACTATCGCCGCGCGCCGAATTCGATGCCAAGCCGGAACTGGAAATCTATGCCGACGATGTCGTTTGCGGCCATGGCGCAACATCAGGCGATTTGGATGACAACCTCCTGTTTTATCTACGCGCCCGTGGCATTCCCGAGTCCAAGGCCAAATCCATGCTGATCGCCGCCTTCGTGGCCGAAAGCTTCGATGACGTCGCCAACGACGCCGTGCGCGTGGTCCTGAACGACCTTGCCGACGGCTGGCTCGCCGCAAGGTAGGCTCCATGTTCGTCACCCTCGATCATTGCGTCATTCACGTGTCCGACTGGGAAACCGCAAAGTCGTTCTACGTCGAGGTTATTGGCGCCGAGGCGATCCCGCGCGGCAAGGGTTATGCCTTTCGCTTTGGTGCCCAACAGCTCAACTGCCACGGCCCCAGCCAGATCGGCCACCCGGTTGCCAAAACACCGGTGATGCCCGGCAACAGCGATGTCTGCTTCCGCTGGCCCGGCCCGATTGCCGAAGCTGAAGCGCACCTAGAAAAGCACGGCATCGACGTCGAACTTGGCCCGGTCGAACGCGAAGGCGCCGGCGGAAGTGGCCAGAGTGTCTATTTCCGCGACCCTGATGGTTCGCTGATGGAGTTCATATCCTATGACGATTGAAACCATAATCAGCCCGGACGCCGCGACCCCGGTTTACGACGTCGATGCAATCCGCGCCGATTTCCCGATCCTTTCGCGCGAGATTTATGGCAAGCCGCTGACCTATCTCGACAATGGTGCCTCGGCGCAGAAGCCTCAGGCCGTATTGGATGCGGTGTACAAGGCCTATTCGTACGAATATGCCAACGTGCACCGCGGGCTGCATTATCTTTCCAATACCGCAACAGAGAACTATGAAGCGGCACGGGAAAAGGTGCGCAAATTCCTTAATGCGCCGTCGATCGAAAACATAATCTTCACTCGCAATGCAACCGAGGCTATCAACCTTGTGGCCCAGTCCTTCGGCGGGCTGCATATCGCTGAAGGCGATGAGATCGTCATTTCGATCATGGAACACCATTCCAATATCGTCCCGTGGCATTTCCACCGCGAGCGCAACGGCGCGGTGATCAAGTGGGCGCCGGTCGATGATGACGGCAATTTCCTCACCGAAGATTTCGAGAGACTCCTGAGCCCGCGCACAAAATTGGTCGCCATGACCCATGTCTCCAACGCCCTCGGCACCATCGTGCCGATTAAGCAGGTGATTGACATCGCCCATGCCCGCGGCATCCCGGTGCTGGTAGATGGCAGCCAGGGCGCAGTGCACCTCGACGTCGATGTTCAGGATCTTGATGCCGATTTCTATGTCTTCACGGGTCACAAGACCTATGGGCCGTCGGGTATTGGCGTGCTCTATGGCAAGTTGGAACATCTTAAGTCTATGCCGCCCTATCAGGGCGGTGGGGAGATGATCCTCGATGTCTTTGTTGACAACGTAACCTATGCCGAGCCGCCGCACCGGTTCGAAGCCGGTACCCCGGCGATCGTTCAGGCGATTGGCCTGGGGGCTGCCCTCGATTACATGATGACGGTCGGCCGCACCAACATAACTGCCCACGAAATGCAGCTGTTGGCCTATGCCAATGAGCGCTTGGCCGGCATCAACTCGCTCAGGATCATCGGCCAGGCGAAGGAAAAGAGCGCTATAATCTCCTTCGAGATGGAAGGCGCCCATGCCCACGATATCTCGACTGTGATTGATCGATATGGTGTCGCTGTGCGAGCCGGCACGCACTGTGCTCAGCCTTTGCTGAACCGTTTTGGCGTAACTTCTACATGCCGTGCGTCTTTTGGCATGTATAATACATTCGACGACGTCGACCGCCTCGCCGAGGCCCTTGAAAAAGCCCGGCAAATGTTCATGTAAGGTGATGTGATGGATGATACGAGAAAACCAGACCACGTGTCCTGTGCGCCGGCTCCAGTCCCTGGGCCAAGTGAGCATGAGGCTCCAGCGGTCGACGCACACCAGAGCGCCATTCCGACCGAGGAACTCACGCGCCTCACCGATGACATGATCGCCGCCATTAAGACCGTCTACGATCCCGAGATTCCGGTTGACATTTACGAACTCGGATTAATTTACAAAATCGATGTTGACGATGATCGCAATGTGACCGTCGACATGACCTTGACCGCACCGGGCTGCCCGGTTGCCGGCGAGATGCCAATTTGGGTGGAAAACGCTGTTTCGTCGGTCGAAGGTGTACAAAGCGCTACCGCCAATCTGGTTTTTGACCCACCATGGGATCCGAGCCGCATGTCGGACGAGGCCCGAATTGCGCTCAACATGTGGTAGGTTGTGAACAAACGCGCATAACAGATTCAAAAGAATCAGGAAAATTCATGACTGTAGTCCGCCCGAAACCTTCAGTATTGACCCTTACCGATGCCGCTGCCGATCGCATCCGCGATATCATGGCCTCTCAGGAAACACCAACCGCCGGTTTGCGGATTGGCGTCAAGAATGGCGGCTGTGCCGGCATGGAATACACCATGGATTGGGTTGAGGAGCAGGAAAAGTTCGACGAAGTGGTCGAAGATAAAGGCGTCAAACTGCTGATCGACGCCAAAGCTGTGCTGTTCCTGCTCGGAACCGAGATGGACTATCAGGTTGAAACCCTCAAGAGCGGGTTTGTATTCAACAACCCTAACCAGACTTCGGCCTGCGGTTGCGGTGAGTCCGTACAGCTGACGCCGGCGCCGCCTGA
This sequence comes from Pseudomonadota bacterium, assembly GCA_016522385.1. Lineage (GTDB taxonomy): Bacteria > Pseudomonadota > Alphaproteobacteria > Rhizobiales > Aestuariivirgaceae > JABDJG01. The sequence continues at coordinate 9,320 of JAEKFU010000130.1, read as the reverse complement.
AGCACTGGACTCGGCGCGCAACTGACCTTACAGCGTGACCGCATCCGCAGAGTTCTGTGACTATTTAACCGAACAGCTTGTCGGCTTTGGTCCGGTTCAGGTCAAACGCATGTTTGGCGGGGCCGGGCTATTCCGAGACGGCCTGATGTTTGCGCTTATTGCCGATGATGTGCTGTTTTTCAAGGTCGATGCGGAAAGCGCCGCCGACTTCGAAGCTGAGAACCTGGCAGCCTTCACCTACATCACCAAGAAGGGCGATAAGGGCGTTATGTCATATCGGCGCGCGCCCGAACGCTGTCTGGACGATCCAGATCAAATGGTGGAATGGGCAATCAAAGGCTTCTACGCTGCATTACGCGCTGACGCCAAAAAGTCGAAAAACAAACTGCGCAAGGAAACTTGAGTGCGAACCATTGCAGTTTTGCAACACATTATTAATGTCCTGTTAACACTTTCGACCCTAGCCTGACACCTTGAGTAAAAGGCGAGAACAGAATTGGCAGAGGCTTTAACTGTTCTGCTTCTTTGGAGACCCTGAAAGGCGGCTAATTAACGACCTCCTGTTTGGACCTTCTGCGAAGCAGGGAACGGAGGGACTTATGTTCTCCAAAACGGGGCTGAGATTGTTGGTCGGCGCATTTGCCGCCACTTTCGTCATAAATTTCAATGGTGTCGTTCCAGCAAATGCTGCATCAAACCTGTGCACATCGCGCAACGCGATGGTGACCGCGCTTTCTCAGAAATATCACGAAGAACGCCGCGGCATTGGTATCGCCTCGCGAGCTGGTGTCATGGAATTCTATGTGTCACAGGCAGGCACCTGGACCGTCGTCATGACGATGCCGAACGGCGTAAGCTGTATCCTGGCCGCTGGCCGCGACTGGGAAGACATCGCAGCAACGCCAACTGGCACCAACAGCTGATGCGCTTAGGTCTTAGATCAGAGTGACTTTTCAATTGAATCAATCACCAGTCAAAAGACCTAATCGACTTTGATGCGTCAGATTGGAATGCAGGCGCAAATGCGCAAACGTGTTTGCTAATCCCGCACTACGCGCGCTCGACAGGTCGTGCCAAAAACGCCGGCATGTTTGCAGATGTGAACCCAGCCGGTTCTGATTTGCGGCTTGGCGCTTTGGCTGCATCCTTGGACTTGTCGGCGCGGGCCGGCTTATCGCGCTTCGGCTTCGCCACCTTTTCCAGGCTTGCGGGTTCTTTGGGTGATTTTTCGGGGGATTTTTGGGCCAGCTTGCTGCGCCCCTTTGGTTTACCACCGCCACGACGCCTACGGCCCCTGCCGGAAATCGCGTGGGCAATGTCTTCTTCGCTTGGCTTTTCACCCTGCCAGTCAATCGATTTGCTGATCAGGTCTTCTATCGCCCTCAGCGATTTCAATTCGTTCATCTTCACCAGTGTGATCGCGTGGCCTTCGCGCCCCGCCCGTCCGGTGCGTCCGATGCGGTGGACATAATCCTCGGCATGAACCGGCACGTCATAGTTGAAGACGTGGCTCACCGCCGGGATGTCCAACCCGCGCGCCGCAACATCCGATGCAATCAGATAGGAAATTTCGCCGGCCCGGAAAGCGTCCAATGTCTTCAGCCTAGAAAACTGGTCCATATCGCCATGCAGCGCAGCCGCATTGAACTTATGCTTTAGCAGTGATTTCTCCAGCACCGCGACAGTGGTCTTCCTGTTGGCAAAGATAATTGCATTGGTGACTTCACCCTGCGCCCGCACGATCTCTCGCAGCGTATCGCGCTTGCCTTTGTCGTCATCTGGCGCCAGCACCAGACTTTGTTCAATTGACGCGGCTGTCGAAGACCGCGGTGAGGCCTCGATCTGTATAGGATTGTGCAGAAACTGGTTGGTGATCCGCTGAATTTCCGGCGGCATGGTGGCCGAAAAGAACAGCGTCTGCCGGGTGATCGGCAGCAATTTGCAGATTCGCTCGATATCGGGAATGAAGCCCATGTCGAGCATGCGGTCGGCTTCGTCGATCACCAAGATCTCGATACCATGCAGCATCAGCTTGCCACGCTCGACGTGATCGAGCAGGCGGCCCGGTGTCGCGATCACAACATCGGCGCCGCGATCGATCTTGGCATTTTGTTCTTCGAACGACACACCGCCTATCAGCAGTGCCACCGTCAGCTTGTGGTCCTCGCCAAGTGTTGCAAACGCTTCGTGCACCTGTGCGGCGAGCTCGCGCGTCGGCTCCAGAATGAGCGATCGCGGCATGCGCGCCCGGGCACGGCCCTTTTCCAGCATTGTCAGCATAGGCAGCGTGAATGCGGCAGTCTTGCCGGAGCCGGTCTGCGCCAGCCCTAGCACGTCTTTTCGCTCAAGTGCCGGCGGGATCGCGCCCGCTTGGATATCTGTTGGTGTGGTGAAACCGGCAGCCGTGACTGCGCTCAATACTTTCGGGCTCAGCCCGAGATCATCAAATGTCATGTTTTAGAGTGTTACCATTCAAGACGACCGCTATATCGGTCGAGTTCGGCGAACCGATTCGGTCGCGCACATAAAGTTAGCCGGAACATAGTAATAAAGCCCGCAAAGTCAATGAACGCCGCCGCGACAATTGCGCCGGTGGTTAAGATTTTTGCTGATCCACAAGATGGTCGGCCGCATGTCTCCATGGAGCAAAAGAATCTTCCCTGTGTAGGATTTCCAGACCAGCAGCCGTAAATGAGCGCGGCGTCGCCAGTTCGGCCAACAACTCTTCTACAGACGTATCAATACGCTCGCGCACACTCGTCGCTGCCGCCCTTGTCATTTGCGCCACCAGTTGGCGCGCAACATCCGGTTCGATACCATGTTCGCTAAGCCACGCGCTAACCTGCCCAACGAGTTCATGTACCCAGCCGTAGTAGCAGGCAATGACCGAGGCCGGCGAAAACTGTTCTTCGCTAGCCAGTGCAATGACCGGTCCGCAGGTCTCAAGCAGCGTACGGCAAGCCATATTGTCCGGGTAGAGCAGGGTGGGGCTTTCCTTGAATTGCGCCGCTACGACTGGCATTGCCATTACCAACTTGGCCGGTGCGATATGCAGGGCAAGCTCGGCTGAGCCGGTTCCGGCACAGAAACTGAGCACGGTCTGCCCGTCGCGCCATTCCAGATCCGTGACAACAGCGACCGCATCAAACGGACGCACTGACAGAATGACGATATCAGCTCGGTTGACAATGTCCTGATTGCTTTCAGCGATCTCAAGGTCATACTGGTCAGCAAGGCGACTGGACGTCTTGCGCCCGCGCGCTGACAGGATGAATCGGTGTGAGGATCGTACCATGGCCGGAACCATATGCCGGATCAGATGACCAACCCCGATAATTCCGACCGTGACAGCAGTGCTCATTGCTCGTACCCCAGAACGTCCAGAAGCGCCGGGATGGCATCCTCGATTTCCCGACACACAATTGCCCCTTCGGCTTCCAATTCACCGGTGACATCGACCGGAAGGCTGGTATTGGAGCCTGACGGAATCTGATTGATGCGCCCGCCGATAAGCACCGGGATCACCGAACCTCGTTCTGCAAGCGACGATTTGAGATCGCGGAAATAGTCTAGGGCTATGCCGTTATAGGTGCTGACCAGGATCGCCTGCGCCTTGGCCTTAAGCGCGGCACGGGCCAGGTCTTGGGCATCGATCGAAACCCCTCCGTCAATCGTGTCGACGCCAAGACCGCGCATAACCTGCTCGATGGCGAGCTTGCCGTGTTCATGAACATCGCTGGTCGCAATCATAATCCGGGGCTTGGCCCGGTGGAAGTTTTCCCGATCTGTTTTGCCCACGCGCTCCATGCGCACAGCCGCCAAGTGCTCGAGTTCCTCCACCAGTGGGGACTGCACCACCGGCTCGCGGCCCCGCGGCGACTGCGGTTCGGGTCTGCCGGTGCCGAAAGTCTCCTCCAGTCGCTTGCCGCCAACACGCCGGATGGCCAGCAATATTTCAACTGCATCATTGGTGTCGATGCCTGCCTCAGCAAGCCCCTGCATGACATTGTCGAAGAATTGGCGGCCAGCTATAACAATCCGCTCAGCCATTGCCTGTGCTGCGCCTGCATCGAGCAACGCCTCATAACCTTGTGCGTGCTCTATCAATCGCGCGCCAAACAGCTGCGCTTCAATAATCTCATCGATCTCTGGGATCCGGTCGTTCTCGCGTACTGGGGTGGGATTGATTGCGTGACCGCTTGGGGCCAGTCGCTGTCCGAAAATATCGACCAATAGATAACTGGCAAGACTGGCGTAGTTCTCCCCGTCTCCGCCGCGATAAGACATCGTGTTGCCATAAATCATCGTTCCCGGCGTGTCGCTCACCTGCACAAGAGCGAGATGAAATGCCAACCGCCTTACAGGATCAGTGAAGTGGTGGCCCCAGCAGTGCGAGAGCCGGGCTCCCAACAGGTCTTCGACAATGTGCTTTTCAATCAGCACCGCACCCAGAGATGATGCCAGATCCGCAAACAGTGCGGCAAAGCCGTCATCCAGGTTCGAGTGGATAAGTACTTCGACCGGCTGTGCGGCCGCCAAGGCGATCGCAGTTATCGTTGCTTGTGTTGTTGCGATTTCATCGTCCCAACCAGGCAGCCGGAAAGTGAAATATTGGCCCAGATTGCCGATACTGCTCGCGCCGGCGCAAAGCGCTGCTTGCGTGTTCTCGACCGCTGCCGGAAATCCCATGACGAAGTCTCCAAAATGTGGCGCGACCGGTGCCTGATCGGCAAGGCGCACAAAATCTTCCACATCCTCCAATATCAGCCCTGTGCCCAGCGCAATTTGTTTCCGTTGATCGCGGGGCAAGCCCATCGCCCAGTCCAGGCAGACGCCATACCGGTCAATCGTCACGCCCTCGTCAGCACAAATCTCGTAGATCTCGCGCCAGGCGCGACTCGACTTTGCCAGATCGCGATAGCCGATCTGAGCGTGTTGCATCACGCGTCCGCCAGCAATCGCCCGTCTTTTGTAGTCAGCCTCGCAGCTACAACCGGCCTCTTTGGCAAATGAACCGGCTTGTAGACGCCAGTCCTTGGCAAGACGTCTGCCCTCGGCCAGCAGCGCCAATGTGTTTGGCAGCCCTTTTTCCGGCAGAATTGTCCGGCGCTCGATCACATTTTCTGTCCCGTCAAATTTCGATCCGCTAGAGATAAGCCGCTGTAGCGGTGTGCTGATCTGCATAGTGGCTGCAGAAGTCGGCTGTTGTCCACTGATGTAGGCGGTTTCAGACTCGTTCAGCTTGCTGAGAGCTGAGGTCGCGCCTAGTCCAGCGACGCTTGCTGTTGTCCTTGCATCTGGCATTACTTCGAAAGCCGGTCACGAACAAATCGGACAATATGTGTATCGCGGCAGCCGTAATCAGCAGACTGTGCAATGCGCCCCCCAGCTTGGTTGAGGCCGGAATAATGCGCACCATGGCACGGGCGGCAGAGAGCCGGCCAGGATCGAAAACACCGACATCTTTGGTCACGGCACGGGTGAGATAGTCGGCGCAGGCGGCACTTTGCAGCAAAGCACTTTCCTTTCTCGCCGGGCTCCAGAAAATCTTCTTCGCCGGTCTTGTCACGGCCTTGGGTAGGATGTCATTCATCGCATTGCGAATGAGCAGCTTACCGTTTTTTTGACTAACCAGCCAAGACATCGGCAGCCCGAGCGCGAAATCCGCAAGTTTGCTGTCGAGAAACGGAACCCGGCCTTCCACCGAATTCGCCATTTCCGGCCGGTCGCCCAAACTCGTCAACAGATAGGCCGGTAATTCGCTCCTGATCCATGCGTACTGGCTGGCGCGGGTCGCTTCGAGGTCTTGCATCCCGTTCGGTGCGATCCATCGTGCGTGCTCGCTCAGTGCCTGTCGGACGCTCATCTCCGCCACAAATTCCCTGGTCAGGAATCGGCGCAACACAGTGTTTGTGGCAAGTGCACGTAGTGCTTGATAGGGGTACTGGCCATAAAGACCGGTCACCAGGTCGTAGCTGCGATAGTCGTTCAAGGGCACGAAGCCAGGTGTCATCGCTGAAGACCGAAGCAGCGAGCGCATTTCGACACCGCAATTCTGTCCCGCGCGCCGGGCTTCAATCAGGCTTTGGTGGGTGAACAACCCGTAGCCTGCAAAGAGCTCATCGGAACCTTCCCCGGTCATGACCGCCTTCACATGCCGCCCGGCCTCAGCTGAGAGCAGGTATTTGGCCGTCACATGGCTGTTCGCAACAACTTGTTCTGCATGCCAGATCGACGGAATGAAGCTATCGGCCAATGCCGCATCGCTGATCGGCACCTGGATGTTTTGCGCACCAAGATTCGCCGCAGTCTGAGCGGCGATTCCACCCTCGTCTTGCGCATCGTCCGAAAAGCGAATCGAGAATGTCTTGATGGGGTAGGGAGCCTGCCTCACCATCGATTCTGCGATCGTCGATGAATCCAGGCCACCGGACAGATAGCTGCCGATTTCCACATCAGCATCCAGCCGCAGTCGCACCGCTTCGTCCAGCAGTGAGCGGAAGCGATCGGCTGCTTCACCGGTCGAGCGAAATTCGTTGAGCCGTTTGAACTGCAATGTCCAGTATGGAAGCTCTTCGCTGGTTTGCCGATTGATGCGTAAGAAATGACCTGGTTTGACTTGCCGGATTCCCTGCAGCCAGGTCTGGTCCGGCAGTCCCAGAGTCAACAGGCTCTGCCGCAAATGCCGACGGTCGAGCTCTGCGCGGACAGACGGATGGTTCAGGAGCGATTTTATTTCCGAACCGAACACCACAGAGTCTTCTGTGAAGGTGTAAAACAACGGTTTGATGCCGAAACGGTCACGTACCAGAAACAGCTCACGTCGCGATTGGTCAACCAAGGCAAAGGCGAATTCACCGCGCAGCTTTTCGAAGCATTCAACGCCGTGATCTTGAAAGAGATGTGGCAGGATTTCCGCATCGCAATCACTTCGTAAGTTGTGGCCTTTCTGCTTGAGAAGTGCTCTTGCCTGCCGGTGCCCGTAAAGCTCGCCGTTCAGGGACAGCCACAGTTGCCCGGTCTCGTCAGCCAGTGGTTGCCGTCCGCGCGCAAGATCAACCAGTGAAAGGCGGGCATGCATGAGCATGACCGACCGCTCGTCATCGAGCCAATAGCCGGCACCTTCCGGCCCGCGGTGCGCCAGCACATCGATCATCCCAAACAGCTCTCTGGCGGCTAGCTGTCGGCCCCCATGTGTGACGAATTCTCCCGCAATACCGCACATCAACGGGATGTTCCCAGCATGACGAAGATACTACCAGCCCCGCTTGCTGATCAGGTGCCGCTCCTGCGGCGTTGCGAATGTCTCGTCCCACTGGTTGAGTAGTGGGTCAATCACCCGGCGCCAGGCAGGTGGAATAAAGGCAATGATGATCATGGTCATATAGCCATAGGGCATCATCGGCGCCTCTAGATGGTTGGCCTCAAGCTCCCAGAACTTTTTGGCCGCGTTGCGATGATGCGCCGAGTGTCGCGGCAGGTTGTAGAGCGCGGCATTGGAGATGATCCGATAGCAGTCCCATGAATGCCGCAGGGCGAGCTTTGTGCCGGGCACCCGGACCAACCCGTAGTGTTCGATATAGTTGACCGACTCGAGAAATCCTTTTCCGATCGCGACCAGGCAGAGGTGTACGCCGACTCCAGTCCAGCCGGCGGCGTAGTAAAATGCGGACGTGATCACAAGGCTCATAATCTGGCCACGTAGCGCACGGTTGTGCCAGCTCCATTTCGGGCGCCTCTTGCGTGTCAGACGCTTGGATTCGAACTCGAAGGCCTTGATGAATTGACCAATCGTCGAGCGGATAATGAATGTGCCGATATACTCACCCCTGCGCGCCGTTGCGGGGTCATTTTCCGTGGCGACATGAATATGATGACCATGGACATGTTCGATGGCAAACGTAGTGTCCCAAGAAAATGCAAGAAGCCGGCGTCCAACGCCCACCGAGACAACACTCACGACGCGGTGAAATAGTTCGTGGGCGACATTGATGCCTGCCGTGCCATACAGCATTCCAAGCAGCAGGACAGCGCCAGCCATTTCGAATGAACTGGTCGCCGCGCGAGCGGCTGCAAGATCATAGTCACTCAATGCCGCGCAAATGTAAATCAAGCCAAATGGGTCTGCCGTGCTCAAGAAGGTAGCCATCAACATTGTCAGGAGGGCAAGAGCGGGGAGCGTGGCAAAAAGAAAGAAATTCAGGATCCCAGGACGGACGTTGTCAAGCAACTTGCGACTGTTACCCATGAACTCATCGCCGATGGTCATGACAAAGATTGCATACAGAAACATTGCCCACGACCAGTACCCACCGGCGATTGCGCCTGCCAGCACCATCCCGAAGAACATAGTCATAAGCGAAAACCGTAGATTGATCACTTAGCTTGGCCCTTGAGTTCGGAAACTCACCGACGGGGTTCGTGTTGCCAGTTCGCAGCTGATCTTGCTGCTATCGGCAAAAAAGCGGGCGATCACATGGACCGCCCAGTTTCACTCATCATAAGGGAGGATACTAACTCACCTCACCGACAAATCTGTCGGAGATTCCACCGATAGCACCGCCGATTAGCGGTGCTAGCCAGAACATCCAGAGCTGTTGCAAAGCCCACGATTCGGCAAATAGCGCCGTTGCTGTCGAGCGGGCAGGATTGAGCGAAGTGTTGGCAACCGGGATCGAAATGATATGCATGACCGCAAACGTCAATCCGATGGCCATCGGTGCCATCATGCCGGCTCCACCTTTGTCGCGCGTCACGCGGCAGATTACAAACACAAACAGAGCCGTTAGAGTCACCTCGGTCAAAAACCCTGCAAAGGCCGAATAGCCGCCGGGTGAGTGTTCGCCGTAACCGTTTGAGGCAAAACCACCGGGCGTCCATCCTATCTTGCTGGAAAGTATTATGTAAAAGACCAGCGCAGCCAACGCACCGCCGATTACCTGGGCAATGACATACGCCATTATGTGCTTGGCTGGAAACCGGTCTGCTATGTAAAGCCCACACGTCACCGCAGGATTAAAGTGCCCACCGGAAACCGGTCCGACGGCATAGGCCATCACCATCACCGACAGGCCTACCGCCAAGGCAACGCCGACAATTCCGGAGCCGCCTCCAAGCGCATCAAATGATATCATGGCAGCACCGCACACTGCTGACACCAGCATGAACGTGCCAATGGCCTCAGCCAGAAGCTTCCGCATCACCACTGCCTTACCTCGGACACTCTAATTTCCCCAGATGAACCCCTCCAAATGCATCATCAATGCTCATCATCTGGAGGCACCCGACCGATACAATGACCGATTCGCGGCGTTTTGGCT
>JAEKFU010000125.1 GCA_016522385.1 Pseudomonadota bacterium | reverse complement strand
ATCTGCCTTACGGGAGCCGTTTCTGCGTCCTTGCGAGGAGCCTTCGGGGTTGCTTCGAAGGTTGTGAAATTGGGGGTCTCAGCAACCGTCTCGGCTTGGGCCGCCGGCATAATGAGAGCTGCAGCCGCCGTCGTGACGGTCAACGATAGCAGCAGTGCTGTAGCTGTTTGTTTCATTGGTCAAGTGTCCTCTTCGTGTAACGCTCAAGTGAGCGCGAATCGTGATGTGTTGATGACAATATGCCGTCAGGTGTCTGAACTTGACCTGTCTGGGGTGTTCATTTGTCATTCACTCTCAATGTGGCCTTTCACACATGCTTAAAATAACGTCTGATGCAGACAGGATGCTCGCGACGCCATGAACGGTAAGCCTTTGAAATTCAGTATGATTGCTGCTGCGGGCCTTGAACGGGAAAGCTGGTACCGGTGCCCAACGGGCGGTCCAGGTCGAAGAACTGGGCCGGTTTGTTGAAGCGACTGTGCGCAGCATCACCGAGGGCAAACAGCAGCCCGTCGTGCATCTGCCGGTCAGCGGTGACTTCGTGCTCTCCCAGTACTGAGGCTGGAATACATGATAAGGTGGGATCGCATGATACAAACGGAATTCCGTCTCGGGGCATCGAACGTCGTTGGATACTGACCGGGCCACGCGGATCGGGTTCCTGGTCACTCCCGGGTTTCCGATTCTGACGCTGTCGGCGGCACTTGAGCCGTTGCGGAGGGCCAACGACATTACCGGACGCGACGTGTTTGCCTGGCATCTTCTGACCGATGACGGTGGGCCGGTGGCGTCGAGTTCGCGCGTGCTGATCACACCGGACGTTGCGACCGATGCCGTAACTGATATGGACATTCTGTTTGTTGTTGGGGGCCTGTGGCTAACAAGCGAGCCGTGCCCGGGTTTGCAAAAGCTGCTGCGTCTTTCGGCACGCCAGGGGGTCAGACTCGGAGCGATCAGCAGTGGTGTGTTCCTTTTGGCCCGGGCCGGTCTGCTCGATAACCGCTCGTGCGCGGTGCACTGGTATTTCAGAAACGCCTTTGAGGAACTGTTTCCCGATGTCGAGGTCAGCAGAAAACTTTTTGAAATTGCCGACGACCGGATTACGTGCGCCGGCGGCACGGCATCGCTCGACATGATGCTGGCCCTGATGGCACCTTCGCTCAGCGCCAGCGTCCGGCACGAAATCTCGACCTGGATGCATTATCCGAGAGTGCGCGACCAGTTCGATGAACAGGGCGGCGCCGAACTCGGGCCAATGTCAGTCAGTTCGCCGCGTGTGGCGCAGGCAATCTCGCTGTTCCGGCGGAATATCGAATACCCGCTGCAAATGCATGATGTCGCCGGCCGGATAGGTGTCAGTGTTCGCCAGTTGGAGCGGCTGTTCCGGTCGCAGTTCGATGCTACACCCACCGTCGTCTATCGTCAGATACGGCTGATGCAGGCGCGCGAACTCATCCAGCACACGACAATGCGACTGACAGATGTCGCTTTGGCAACCGGGTTTCAGTCCTATAGCCATTTCTCGCGTTGTTATTTGCAGCAGTTTGGCTCGCGACCCCGGCGTGTGTCTGGATCGCACTAGGGTCTGTTGGGATTCAGGTTATGGTGCTGGCGTGGCCCTATTTGGCTTCTTGCATTAGATCCAAAGGGATACTGGATCGCCGATCAGCTTCGGCGATGGCTCTTTGAGAGAGCTGGTCATTGTGAAGAGTTGAGCGGAATGGCAGGAACCGACATTCAACGTCGGTCTGGCACATCTGTCCCTACTGTCCCTCTGATAGCCTTAGATGATCGAGGTTTGACACCATTGAAGGACCAACATCTTGAACAAACCCGCAATGAGGCGCCGAGACTCGGGGCGGCGAGACCGGCGAAATGCCGATGCAAGGCTGCCGCAGCTGCCATGGCGTCGGGTGGTCAATCCTTACCCGCCCATGGAGATCCTGTCGGCTGATCAGCTCGAGGCGATACATCAATCATCGCTGCGCATTCTCGAAGAACTCGGCATCGAGGTGATGAGTGATCAGGCACTGGCGCTCTTTGCGAAAGCTGGCGGAGAAGTGGATAGGGATAACAGTACGGTGCGGGTCGATCGGCACATTGTCGAGCAGGCCCTTAAGACCACGCCATCCCAGTTCACGCTGACACCGCGCAACCCGGAACGGCAGATCGTGTTGGGTGGCAGTCACATCAACTTCTCGCTGGTTGCCGGCCCCCCCAATGTGCATGATCGCGAGCGCGGGCGCCGCAGTGGGAATTACCGGGATTACTGCGATTTCATCCGCCTAGCGCATTATTTCAACATCATTCACCTAATCGGTAATCAGGTCATTGCGCCGGTCGATTTGCCGGCCAATTCGCGCCATCTAGACACTTATAATGCCAACATCACCTATTCGGATTTGACTTTCTTGGTCTCGGCGATCGGTCGTGGCCGCGCGCTTGACGGCATCAACATGATGGCAATCTCGCGCGGCATGACACTTGATGAGATGCGCACGGACCCCGGCGTCTCGACGATCATCTCGGTCAACAGTCCGCGCAGGTTCGATGAGGCCATGGCCGAAGGGTTGATCACGATGGCTGAATTCGGCCAACCGGTCGTGGTCACACCTTTCACGCTGATGGGGGCCATGACGCCGGTGACATTGGCGGCTGGACTTGCCCAACAGAACGCCGAAGCGCTGTTCGGAATCACGCTGACCCAGCTGGTCAATCCGGGTGCGCCGGTGGTCTATGGCGCCTATACGTCGAACGTAGACATGCGCTCGGGCGCGCCAGCCTTCGGGACGCCGGAAAACACTAAGGCAAACGTGGCGAGCGGCCAGCTGGCGCGAAAATACGGTCTACCGTATCGTTGTTCTCCGACCAATGCCTCGAATGCTGCCGACGCCCAGGCGGTCTATGAGACCGAGATGTCTCTGTGGGCATCGGTGCTGGGACACGGCAACCTAGTCTACCATGCAGCCGGGTGGCAGGAAGGCGGGCTGACGGCGTCGTATGAAAAGCTGGTTCTTGATGTAGAAATGCTTCAGCATATTGCCGAGTTCTTGCGGCCGATTGAAGTCAATGAAGCCGAACTTGGTTTTGAGGCAATCAGATCGGTGCCGACCGGAGGACATTTCTTCGGGGCTGAACACACGATGGAACGCTACGAATCCGCGTTCTACCAACCACTCGTATCGGACTGGCAGAACTACGAGAATTGGGAACAGGCCGGGGCAAAACCGGCCGAAGCGCGAGCCACCGATATCTGGAAACAGGCGCTGATGGAATATCAACAGCCGGCAATGGATGCCGCTATCCGTGAAGAACTCGATACATACATGGCCAGGCGCCGAGAAGCGATCGGGGGCGGCGAGCCTTGAATGGGTTGGGCCTCTGCGCGTCATCCAATGTCGAGAAAGCCATCGGCTGACGATTGAATGCCCAGCTGAATAGTTATAACGTTCAGCCGCGAGAGTCGTCCCTCCATGGATGCTCAATGTTACAACCGTCAGAAACAACAATTCACGGCGCGCGAACAACCGTTGCAAATTGGTGCAATGCGACTCGAAAAGCAACGGCTCTGGCGTTTTTGATGCGTGGAGATGAAGCTAGGTCTCTGCGCGACAATGGAATCGCGGTTCTGCCGAATTTTCTTCCGGAAGATCAGTTTAGGAGGGTGCGCCGAGAGGCCGCACGGGCGATGGATTCGGCAGAAAGGACTACGCCGATTCGTGAGCGCCTTGAACCAGGTTTTGGAGCACAGGAAGTGCATACCTGGGGCTTTGATCGGTATGATGGCGGCACGCTTAATCGCTTTATTGACCTTGAACCGGAGAAAATGCCTGCGGTTAGTGCGGTGGCACGCGACGACAGGATAAGCCGACTCTGTCGGGTCGTGCTCGGTACGCAGATACCGCCTCGCAGAACGATGATCTATTTGACGGTCAATGGAAACGAGAACCGAAACCACGACATCCAGAAAGATCTCCACCGAGACAGCTATTACAGAAAGATCAAGTTCTGGTATTTTCTTGACTCTGTCTCTGTGGATGATGGCCCGTTTGTTTACGTCCCGGGTAGCCACAGACTGACCAGACAGCGCCTGATCTGGGAACGCGAGCAGGCGCACAAATTTGGAATTCCGGGGTGGATTCGTGATCGATCTTATCGGATTGGCGAGGCAGAATTGTCTGACCTCGCTTTGCCACAGCCACAACTGGTGCCGGTAGATGGGAACACGCTGGTGATAGCCGACACATTCGGGTTCCATCGGCGCGGTGACGCCTTGCCCGGCAGTAGGCGTCTTGCGATCTATGCACAGAAGAGGCCATGGCCCTTCACGCCGTTCGGTGTGTGAGCAGTTTGTGTGCAGCTGAGACTGATTGCGGCGGTGGCCGTTTTCTGATAGAGGACAATTTCGCTCAAGTGGTCACGCAGTGAGCTTAATCGGTGTTGTGTCGCTCAAGTGGGCGCGCAGTGAGCCTAATTGGTGTGCGCCAGCCTTGTGGATTCGGATTCATTAGGAGGAGCGATCATGAAATTCGGTTATTTTGCAAATAGTAACGACCGTCACCTGGCAAAAGGATTCAGCCAGGTGCTGCAAGACACTGTTGATCTTGCACAATATCTCGATGATCATGGCTGGAGTTCGATTTGGTTCACCGAGCATCATTTCGGGTTCGAAGGCTTTGAAGTGTGCCCGAACCCAGTGATGATGTCGACCTGGACGGCAACCCATACCAAAAGACTCCGGATTGGTCAGGCGGCCAATATCATCACCTTCTGGCATCCACTGCGCTTTGCCGAAGACCTGGCGATGCTCGACCACATGTCCGGCGGGCGAATTGAATGTGCGGTCGGGCGTGGCATTTATGGCCGCGAGGCGTTGCAGCTCAACAAGACCGCCGATACGCGCAATCCGGCGCAGAATTTCCGGATTTTCAATGAGTCGCTTCAGATCATTCGTGGTGCGTGGGCGAATGAGTATTTTGCATTCGATGGTGAGTTTTTCCGGTATCCCGACCCGCGGTTCGTATGGGATCATGCGATGAGCGAGAAGAGTGCGGAATACCAGGATCTGGAGACGCTGGAGTTGACCAAGTTGGCCCTGGTACCGCGCACTCTGCAGCAGCCGACACCGCCGATGCACCAGGTCGTCGACGGTCATCTGGCGATTCAGTATGCCGCCGAAAACGATCTCGGCGCGATGATGTGGATCCCGCCGGTTGATGCGCTCAAACCCCGGTTCGAGCTTTACCGCGACAAGAAGTCTGCCCATGAGGGTCGTGATGTACCGCTCGGCGAGGGTATCTCGCTGGTGCGTGACATGTTCTGCGCAGAGACGAAAGCAGAAGCACGCCGAGCCGGTGCAGACGGTATTCTCGATTACATGCGCTGGGTGTGTCACTGGCGCGGTCTTGGCAACCACATGCATGCCGATGAAGCGCTGCCGCAAACACCGGGCAAGCTTGACCTGCTGGATTTCGAATTTCTTGATGAGCGCAACCTACTGTTCGGCACTCCGGATGATATCTCTGACAAGATTGCCGAGCTGATCGATGTCCTCAACCTGGAGACCCTAATCGTGTGGTCGCATTTTCCCGGCGTAGACCATGGGGCCGCGATGCGGTCGGTAAGATTGTTCACCGAAGAAGTCATGCCGCGGTTCAGTGGGCGGGTTCAGCTGGGCCAGCAGGCGGCGGAGTGAGGCAGACGCACATTGTGGTGCCACCGCAGGAGTGCGGTGGCATCACCGCGTATGGAAGGCAGATGCGAATTGGGCCACGCCGACACAGCAATCCTAAGCGTCACCAGGACTAGCAACGAGGAGTAGGCGATTATGGAAAAGTTCCAACTTTATATAGACGGTGCGTTCTGCGACGCGGAAGGGGGAGCATTTTTTGAAAGCTGTGATCCCTCCACGGATGAGCCCTGGGCCGTCATGCCGGCGGCAACCACAGCTGATACGGACCGGGCGGTGAACGCGGCCTGGCAGGCATTCAGTGAAGGCGCATGGCCGGCTATGACGGCAACGCAGCGCGGCAAGCTGTTGATGAAGCTCGCCGAGCTTGTGGTTCGCGATGCGGCAATTATGGCGGAGCTGGAGACCAAGGACACCGGCAAGATTATTCGCGAAACCAGCCTCATTACGGCCTATGCCGGTGAGTATTTTCACTATTATGGGGGCCTTGCCGACAAAATCGAAGGTTCCACGTTTCCCGCTGATAAACCGACGCTGGAAGTTTACTCGCGCCGCGAGCCGTTGGGTGTCGTCGCTGCGGTGGTGCCGTGGAATTCGCAACTATTTCTTACCGCCGTCAAACTTGGCCCGGCGCTGGCGGCCGGCAACACAGTAGTGCTGAAAGCTTCGGAGGATGGCCCGGCGCCAATCCTGCATTTTGCTAAGTTGGTCGACGAAGCGGGTTTCCCGAAAGGTGTGATCAATGTCATCACCGGTTTCGGACCAGAGTGCGGTGTGGTGCTCACTGCGCATCCTTTGGTGTCACGGGTGGCATTCACCGGTGGGCCGGCGACGGCGCGGCACGTGGTGCGAAATTCGGCGGAGAATTTTGCGCTGACAACCTTGGAGCTGGGCGGCAAATCGCCGGTGATGGTTTTTCCCGACGCCGACCTGGAGAGCGCCTCCAACGGTGTGGTTGCGGGTATCTTCGGAGCGCCCGGGCAATCATGTGTCGCAGGGTCGAGACTGCTGCTACATGAAGAAATCCACGATGATTTTGCAGCCGGGCTGGCGGAACGGGCACCGAAGATCAAAATTGGGCCACCGCTCGATCACAAAACCGAGGTCGGGCCACTGGCCACCAAACGGCAGAAGGAAAACATTGAGTCCATAATCGCCGACAGTGTGGCGCAAGGGGCGACGATCGCGACCGGTGGCGGCACGCCGGCGGGGTTCAACACCGGAAACTACATCGAGCCGACGATTATCTTAGCGCCATCACCCGATGTGCGTTGTGTGGCCGAGGAATGTTTCGGCCCAGTGCTGTCGGTGCTCAAGTTTTCATCTGAAGATGAAGCAGTGCAGCTGGCTAATGATACGCGCTACGGGTTTGCATCCGGGATTTTCACCAGAAACCTGTCGCGCGCGCATCGTTTGATCCGCAAACTGCGCTGTGGCATTGTGTGGGTCAACACTTATCGGGTGGTTTCTCCGGTCGTGCCGTTCGGCGGTAACAAGCTTACCGGGCACGGCCGCGAAGGCGGCATGGACACTGTGCTTGACTACACCCGCACTAAGTCTGTTTGGATCAACACTTCGGATGAGCCGATCGCCGATCCGTTCGTTATGAGATAATTCATCTATTCAGCTTCATATGTGCTAGCGTTTGGTTATTGCGATGCGGGGCTTGAATCATGAACGACGGCGTTAAGCTTGTCCTGAGCATCTGTTTGGTATTGGGCGCTGCTTTTGTCGTCGGTTCCGCGTTCTTCCCCGGGATTGTCGAGAGCCTCAATATCAGGCCGTTGAAATTCAATTGGCAAGCATTCTGAATTCTGCGAGCTGTGGACAATTATGATTGCCCGCAGTCCCTGGAGCATATTTGGGATCGGCTTGGTGCCGATAAGACTCGACACGCCAAATATGAGGTGCATGCTTAGGCATGGACCTGCGAGAATACTCTTCATTTGACGGGCTTGGCTTGGCTGAACTGGTCCGCAAACGTGAGGTCTCCGCTCGCGAATTGGCGGAAGCGGCCAAGCATGCGATTGATGCCGCCGACATCGTTGTCAAAGCGGTGGTCGAGACCTATCCCGACCGGATGGAAGCGCTTAACGACGATAATGTCGCTGACGGTCCATTTCGCGGCGTACCGTTCCTCATTAAGGATGTCGGCGGTCATGAGAAGGGTCGCAAAGTCGAGTTCGGCTCCAGGTTGTGCAAGGGTATGGTGGCCGAATATGACACCAATTTCCTCAAGCTAGTTCGGGCATCAGGGCTCAATGTGTTGGGTCGTTCGAATGCACCTGAATACTCCATTGCTGGTTCGGCGGAGAATAAGCTTTACGGCAATACCTCGACACCGTGGCGCGAAGGGTATTCAGCCGGCGGATCGACCGGCGGTGGTGCCGCCGCCGTGGCCGCCGGTCTGGTACCGTTGGCGCATGGCTCGGACATTGCCGGTTCCATACGGATTCCGGCATCCTGGTGCGGCGGCATTGGGCTCAAACCATCACGGGGTCGTATTTCGGCCGGTCCGGTTGCCGATGAGGGCGGCTACGGCCTGTCGATGAATTTCGTTCAGTCCAAGACGATGCGAGATACGGCTGTTATGCTTGACTGCCTGAGTACCCCGCAGCCAGGCGATCCGTTCGTCATAGCGAAACCGGCTGAACCATATGCTGAGTTTGTCGACCGCCGGCTGACGCAGTTGCGCATCGCGTGGACAGCAAAGCCCTTGATGGATGCACCGGTGGATCCAGAAGTTGCTGCAGCGACGGAGGCGACGGCTGAGGTGTTGGCGGATATGGGGCATCATGTCGAGGAAGCAGATTTTCCCTTCGATGGCGAACAGGCATCCAGGGAAATGGCGCATTTCTGGTTTTTTGGCTTCCACCTGCGGATTGATGAATTTGCCAGAAGAATGAACCGCACCGTCGGACCCGACACGTTGGAGCCGGTAGTGCTCGAGATCTATAAGCTGGCGCAGACCATGGATCCCTACCGGTTTCTTGACGCGCTCGCCTGGATCAATCGGGCCCGGCGTGAGATTGGCGCGTTTTTTGCCGGCTATGATGTGCTCGTGTCTCCGACGACTGCAGTGGTGGCACCTGAGCACGGGCTCTACGGGCTCGACTTTAAAGATATGGATCCGGTCGAATATCTAACCTACGGCGACCGGCCGGTGCAGTTTTGCTTTCCGTTCAATGTCGCCGGCGCACCGGCACTTTCGCTGCCGTTGGCGCTTCATTCGAACGGCCTGCCGATCGGCGTTCAACTGGCCGCGCGTCCTGCAGAAGATCACCTTGTGATCGCGCTCGGGGCAGCGCTTGAAGAGGCTCTGCCGTGGCGCGACCGCGTGCCGCCATTGCACGTTTCAAGAGTGGTTTGAACGTCTGCGGCGGCAGCTGCACGGGCCCTAATTCGGTCATGCTTTTACGTAGGGTGACCGGCATCTCAACGAGGATGTGATCATGGGATTTCTGAAGAAATTCATTATCGGCTTGCTGGGTGCGGTGGTGCTGTTTGTTGGTGTGGCGTTTTTGCTGCCGCGCGACGTCTCAGTGTCACGCGAGGCGTTGATCAATGCGCCGCCGGACAAAGTGTTCGCGTACCTAAACGATCTGAAGAAATTCGATGAGTGGTCGCCTTGGTCCAAGGGTGATCCGGATATGAAACAGACTTATACCGGACCTTCTGCCGGCGTCGGCCAGAAGGTTGCCTGGCAAAGCAATGAGTACGGCAGCGGCAGCCAAGAAATTGTTGCCAGCGAGCCTGGCAAGTTGGTCAGGACGGCGCTCGACTTCGGCGACCAGGGCACCGCTGATGCTGCCTTTAAGCTTGAAGGATTTGACGGCGGCACCCGCATTACGTGGGAATTCCACACCGATCTCGGCAACAATCCTATGGGCCGTTGGATGGGGCTGATGTTCGAAACCTGGATCGGAGCCGACTACGAAGCCGGCCTGGCATCGCTCAAGGAGCTTGCCGAGAAAGAAGCAGGAAGCTGATCAGCGTTTGATCCTTGCCCAACCCTTGCTCGCCTTGAAGCGGCTGCCGAATTGTTCCTCGAGCACCTTCAGGCTCTCGACAATGTCGTCGACACCGCGGGTTCTCGCATAATTTAGTGGGCCGCCGCGGAACGGCGCAAAACCGGTGGCGAAGATCATACCGGCATCGGCGGCATCGATGTCATCGACAATTCGATCTGCCATGCATTCGGCCAGTGTATTGAGCAGAGGCAGCATCAGGCGATCGGTGAGACCCGGGTCGGGCTGTTCATCGACTTTGGTTTTTTGCGCCTTGCCCTTTGTCCAAGTGTAGATGCCCTTGCCCGACTTCTTGCCGAGATTGCCGTCATCGACCAGCTTGTTCAGCCAGTCCGGAGTGTCGGGCATGTCGGGGTCAAGGTCACGTTTCAATACCTGGGCAACGTGCAAGCCGACGTCAAGCCCGACAACGTCGGCCATTTCCATCGGGCCCATCGGCATGCCGAAGTCTTCCGCAACCCTGTCGATGACCTCCGGTCTGACGCCTTCGGAATAGGCCAGAAAAGCCTCAATGGAATAGGGAATCAGTGCCCGGTTGACCAGGAAGCCGGGTGCCGATTTGACTGGCAGCGGCAGTTTGCCGATGGCATCTACAAACGCAGTCACACGGCCTCGAATCTTCTTGTCGAGCTTACCGTGCGTGACGACCTCAACCAGGGGCATTTGAGCAACCGGGTTGAAGAAGTGAATGCCGCAGAAGCGCCTGGGTGCTTTGAGGCCCTTGGTCAGCGTCTCCAGCAAAATTGAAGACGTGTTGGTGGCGAGGATGGCATCTGGCTTCATCCGGGCTTCGCATTGCTTAAAAACAGTGGCTTTGATCGCCGGGTCCTCAGGCACCACCTCGATGATCAGGTCGGCCTTAGCAACGCCGTCACCTGCAACGTCCGGGATCAAGCGGTCCATGGCCGCCTGGCGTTCCCGCTCGGTATAGATGCGTTTCTTGTAGTACTCGCAAGCGCGTTTGATGGCCGGAGCGATGTACTTGATCTCGCGGTCCTGTAAGGTGACCTGGAAACCTTCCTTGGCGCACACTGCAGCGATGTCGCCGCCCATAACACCGGCGCCGATGACATGAACACGGACGATGCCGTGTTCGACGCCCTTAGCATAGCCTTTGAGCTTTTCGCGAAGGAAAAAGGCGCGAACGAGGTTGCGCGAGGTATCGCTGACCATCAGCTTGGCGAATGATTCAGTCTCGGCGTGGCGCATGTCCTTCAGGTCATCGCCATGCTTGCGCCACAGGTTTATCATGGCAAAAGGTGCCGGATAGTGCTCCCGCCTGGCTTTGGCGGCGGTCTTTTTCTCCATCTGTCCGGCAATGACCGACCGTACCGGCCCAAGCGTCATGGCGCGCGCCTTGAGATTGGGACCTTCGCTGGGTTTCAGTTTTCCGTCAAACGCCCAACGGACCGCTTCGGCGAAGTGACGTTCGGCAACTGCGGCGTTGACAAGGCCAAGCCGTTTGGCCTTCTTGCCGATAATGGTCTTGCCGGTCAGCATCGCCGTCATCGCATCTATCGGCGGCATGACCCTTAATGAACGCCACGTGCCGGCCAGACCCGGATGAAGGCCAAGCATGACTTCGGGAAAGCCAAGCTTGGAATCCTCTCGGCATATTCGGAACTTGCAAGCCAACGCAAGTTCCAGGCCGCCACCGAGGCAGAAGCCGTGAATGAGTGCGATTGTCGGGAACGGGACGGCTTCCAGTTTGTCGAGGACCGCAAGACCTTGACCGATCCTTTCCTTGATCGTCGCTTCATCGGTCATGTCCTTGAATTCGGAAATCTCGGCGCCGGCAACAAAGCCGTTCTTCTTGGCTGACCGCAGCACGAGGCCTTTCGGCGACGCCGCCAATACCTCATCAATAACCGAATTGAGTTCAGTCAGCACTGCTTCGGACAGGGTGTTAGTGCTTTCACCCTTCTTGTCGAGAATGGCCCAGGCCGCGCCGTCGGTATCAATATACCAGTGCCAATGATCAAAGTTACTCTGCGAGCCAGGCTGCTTGTCGGCACGGGCACCGAAGGTGAGTCCCGAGCGGGTCAGTTCATTAAGAGCGGCGAGGCGGCTTTCATCGATTTCTGTCATCTACCTGTTGCCTCACACAATTTCCAGGAGCATGGCTCCGCCCATGCCGCCACCAATACATTCAGTCGCAATGCCGAGCCGCGCACCCAACCGGCGCATGACATGGATGACATGTAAAGTGATACGGTTACCGGATGTGCCGACCGGGTGGCCGAGGCTAACGGCGCCACCATCGACATTTAGTATGTCCTGATTAAGCTCGCCCATCGGCTTATCGAGGCCGAGGATGCGCTTGCAGAAATCAGGCTCCTGCCAGGCTTTCAGGCAAGCGAGAACCTGGGCTGCGAAGGCTTCGTTAATCTCCCAGGCGCCGATGTCTTTCAAGGCTAACCCGTATTTCTTCAAGATCCGGGTCGAGGACAGCACCGGTCCTAGTCCCATGACCGAGGGGTCGCATGATCCCCAGTCGCAATCGATGATGCGAGCCATAGGTTTAAGGCCGTATTTCTTGACCGCATCGCCGGACGCGACGATCACCCAAGAGCCGCCGTCGGTGATCTGCGAGGAATTTCCAGCAGTGACTTTGCCGAACGGGCGTTCGAAGGCCGGTTTCAGCTTGGCAAGCTGTTCGGCCGAATTGCCTGGTCGAACACCCGTATCGTGATCATAGACA
>JAEKFU010000095.1 GCA_016522385.1 Pseudomonadota bacterium | reverse complement strand
ACCTTACCACGTCTATTTCCGTTCCGCAGCAAAGCTGCCCGGCCACACGGAGAGTCTTTCACAGCAGCAGTTGTTCTGTGAGCAGCGTTGCAGTCCGAATGAGCTGCAGTCACTCGATGTGGCAAATCCCACATTACGAAGCTGACGACTCGCCTATCCTTACAACATCGAGGTTGATCAATCGCCGATCAACAGGGCGGTCTCAAGGAGACGACACCATGGAACCCGATCAGTATTGGCTGGAACGACGCGCATCTCCACACCAACTCATTACCGCATGGGCGATGGCTGCAGTGGCGTTTGCGATATTACTGCTTGCATGACTTCGGTTTAATTCGAAAGCTCCGGCGCATCCATCAGCTGATCCGCTATCAACTCCCGCCGCTGTGCGTGGTTTGGTGTCAGATCTTTAGAATTCGTGATAGCGTCTGCGTGGTGAAACTGATCAAACCAGGGCAGTATTACTGGAAGGAACTCGAATGCTTAAGCATGCAACAATGGCTGCTCAAAGAAAGGCTGCTGGCTGTCCTCGCCTCGAGGGGCAATCTTTCAAAATTTACGATGGATATCTCACTAATGGAAGCCCCTCGGGCACGGTTACGATCCAAGACGATGGCAGCTACGTGGTCAATATTCCAGGGGAGCCTCCTCAGTCGGGCCAACTTACCAGAGTCAATGCGAAATCGTACACCTACCATGAGGATGGCCCGCCAACGGTGGATGGCACGCTTAAGTGTGCAGCAGGCATTTGGGTCTGGAGCGATGAGGGCGGCCCGGGCGGATTAATCCAGCCCTCTGTCTCTTGATCGTCAGTCTGTAACCTACTGACACGATACTGACCACCAGCACCTGCAGTGGACCACTTCCTTGCCCTGCGTTGGCATGGCCCGGTGACGGTTGGGTACGCTCACCGCTGAGAACGAAGGTATAGTGATCGATCGGTTGTCACGCTTGTCAAACTTGGATTAGGCTTGGTCGTCGACAAAATTCAGACCGGGGCCTGAGTGGTAGGTCAACGCGATGTTCATACCGATATATTGGGCTGGGACAGTGCTTGGTTTCATTGCGGGGGTCATCCACGCTGTCGACATAGTGCGCAAACAAGCCTCACTGAGCGGCAAACACTCACAGTCTATCGCTTGGTACCGGGCGGCGTGGGCTGTTTTGCTTTGGACCGCGTTTGGCGGTTATCTACTCTTGATGTGGATATTCGGCCTCATCCTGCGCCCACTGTTGGGCTTCTTCTGGCGGCGAAGGTCCGCGCGTTAGGAGGCCGACGCAGTCATGGATTACCGCACCGCAAAGTCTGCCTGCATTATCGGCGCCGGTGTGGCTGGACTTGCAAGTGCCAAAACGCTTAAGGCTTCAGGCATTGACTGCACCATATTTGAAAAGAACGACCGGCTTGGAGGCGTGTGGACAGACGGATATCTCGGCTACGGGGTGCAGGTGCAAAAAGAGCTGTACGAGTTTCCCGACTATCCTTTGCCTGCCGACGCCGAGCAGTTCACACCGGGACCCGACCTGCAGAAATATCTCGAAGACTATGCGGACCACTTCGACATCAGGAGATGTATCCGGTTCTCCGCGCCGGTGAAGGAAGTGAGGCCCGCTACCCGAGATTTGCCTGGTTGGACGGTGACTGTGTTGGAAGACAGAAAGAGCCGCGAAGAGACCTTTGATCTCTTGATTGTTTGTGTCGGGCTCTACTCAAACATTCCGCACGTGCCAGAAATTCAGGGTCTACACGATTTTGAAGGCGGGGTTCATCACATATCAGATCTCAAGTCCGCGGACTTGCTGAAAGGAAAGCAGGTTGCGGTCGTCGGTTTCGGCAAGAGTGCGACGGATGCGGTTCTGGCGGCCAGGGAGCACGCTGAGTCTGCGCATATCATTGTTCGCCGTTTGCATTGGCCGGTGCCGCGCAAGTTGGCCGGCATCCTGCCGTTCAAATGGGGTCTTTTGAACCGGCTGACAGTCACGGTAATTCCGCCCTACAAGACCCCCACCGCTCTCGAACAGATCATTCACGGGCCGGGTAGGCCTCTCGTCTGGCTATTCTGGCGGGTTGTCGAGTTGCTGCTCTATTTCCAGTGCCGACTTGGAACGAACTTCGGTTCCCGCATCAGTATGGTGCCAGACGAACCCGCTGAGGTCGGCGCTTTCAGCGAGGCAACAATGGTACCGAGGCCAGAATTCTATACGGCTGTCCGCAAAGGCGAGATCGCATTCCACCATGGCGAAATCGAGCGCCTCGTGTCTGATGGCGTACTATTGAAAGACGGTACGAAAGTTGCAGCGGATGCCGTTATCTTCGGTACCGGCTGGCGTAGTGACTACAGTTTTCTCAGTGAACAATTGCAGCAACAGCTGGGCTTTGCCGATGATGGTATCTACCTTTACCGACAGATGCTGCATCCCGACGCGCCTGGACTGGTGTTCATTGGATATGCCTCCACGATATCCAACATCCTAGCCTATTGTATGCAGGCCCGCTGGCTAGCGGCATTGATCGAGGGCCGGCACGAATTGCCGGATCGGCAAGCCATGATCGATGAAATTGAAGCTCTGGCAAACTGGAAACGTAGCTGGATGCCGTTCAGCCATGCCCGCGCCGCTCGGCTGATCGTTCACTTGCAGCACTATCTGGACGAACTACTGACCGATATCGGTGTGAATCACTTGCGCAAGAAAGGAATTTTTGCACCGCTCGCCGAAGTCTTCGCACCCTACCAGCCAAGTGACTATCGCGATCTGGCACAAGACAACTGGGTTGAGAAAGAGCTTGGCGGTTAAGGCTAAGATAAAGACGGGGAGAGCCCGTTGTTGGCGCTTTCCGGACCTATGAGGGCAATTCACGGGTGGTCCGGACTACGCTTGATAACCTACATTCGGCATTTGCATTGATCTGACATACCGTGCCTCAGAAACCGGGCCCGAAGACGTGAAACGAATTCTGCGCTGACAGGAACTCACCAAGGCGTCTCGACCGTCAGCGGACCCGACAGCGGGCTAGAGCGTGTCTCTCTCAAATGGTTCCATATGAGAGAGACACGCTCTAGGCATCATCGTCACCTATGAAGGCTTTCAGGGCTGCGTGTTGTGATCACTTTCGTTCGACGGGCTTGCAACGATCTCTGTGGGCCGGATCACGCTCACGACGTAGCACC
>JAEKFU010000071.1 GCA_016522385.1 Pseudomonadota bacterium | reverse complement strand
GGTCTATGCCTATTCACGCGCTATTCTGGTGCCGCAAACCGAGGCGTCACTGCTCAGCGGCGCCGGTGCCGGCCTAACAGACAACGATTGATTATCGATGCGAGCACGACAAAAGTTTGTGCCGCAGGAATGTACCCAAGGCCCTGCTGCCCCACTTAAACTCGACATCGATCTCGAATCAGACTGTTGTCAATTCATGAACAAATTGATCGCACAGCGCAAAATCGCGATCGACGCTTGGACGGGTTTACCAAAGTATCTCGAGCAGCTCCTAAAGCCGTTCGCAAAACCGATGCTCGTGAAGGCCAGACCGCAACGGTGGAACACGTGATGGACGAGGCAGGAATTGAGAATGGTGATCGGGTTTACCTGGGCAATCGCATTGTCAACTATCTATCCGTGACGGTTTTTGTTCTCCTGGCGTTCGTACTGATCGCGAACTTTGCCGATTGGTTTTTCGACGCCGTATTTACCGTTCGGTACCCCTACCAAATCGACTACGCGGAAGGAGTGGTCTGGCAGCAGGCGCTGATGATAATGCGTGGTGAGGGTTATGCGGATATCACGCGGCTGCCATATGTGGTCTTCCACTATCCTCCGATTTTTCATTTCGTCACCGGATTTACCACAGACCTACTGAGTCTCGATTATCTTACAGCAGGTCGCCTCGTTTCGCTGTTGTCGACGCTTGGCACTAGTGTCGTCATCATCTTGTTGATCGCTCGCTCCGAGCGCGCCGACGAAGGATTGGCAGCAAAGCTGCTAGTTGCATTTGGCGCCGGTCTCGTAATGTTCCTGTTCAACCCGGTCGCAACCTGGTCGCCGCTGATGCGTGTTGATACGACCGCAACGCTGCTGAGCTTTCTGGGCGTGTATTTCGGCCTGCGGTCGCCGGAACGTCCACGTTACATTTATCTTTGCGCTGTCTTCTTTTCACTTGCCCTTTATACCAAGCAGACCAGCATCGCTGCGCCAATGGCGACGTTAACCGTGCTTTTTGTAATTCGGCCGAAGCTGGCAGGACGGGGGTTTCTCTGGGCCGCCGGTCTCGGGCTTGCCGGGCTAATTTCGCTCCAGCTCGTCACTGATGGCGGCTTTCTCAAACATATACTATTTTACAATTTTAACAGATTTTATTTAGGCAGATTTGAAATTATTACAAATACTTTTATTCATCATATTTCTTATTTTTTGATTGTTATTTCGTTCTTATTGGGGTTTTATTTTGAATTAGGAGGAAGGGAAGCTGGACTGAATTGGATCGAGAACCTCCGTCAGCGAATTTCGACAGACCAGCACATGCGGCTGCGGTGTTTTACATTCATATTCATATTGCTCACGACCGTGTCGCTCATCGCGGTTTTGAAGAGGGGAGCAAACACCAATTATTTTCTCGAACTGATGTTCGGCTGGAGCCTCGCGATAGGCTTGATGATGCGCCAACCGATCAAATCAGTACTAAGCATGCTCGCTTCCCGGCAATCAATCAAACACGTGCATGACATGGGTGGGTTGTGCGGGCCCTATCTGCGCTTCAATGTTCCGATTGTTTTCATGGCCATATTGTTTCAAGCCCTGGTCCTGCCACCACCCGGCAGCAAAGGTCTGATTGACCAACTCGCCAATCCCGAAAAGCAAGAAACATTGCTGCAGCGCGTCCGGGACGCGACCAAGCCGGTGATCTCGGACGACATGGTCGCCGTGCTAAAGTCCGGCAAGGAGGTTGTCTGGGAATCTGCCATCTTCAATGAACTCGCAGCGCTCGATCGGTGGGACGAGGGGCCGTTCATTCGAATGATCGAGGCTCAGGCGTTCGCGTTCTTTGTTACTAAGGGACGAAAAGGCAGTCCGATCTTCGACAATCGCTACAGCACTTCAGTTTTGAACGCGATGGAAAGCGCTTATCCGCGCAAGCAGGAACTTGCCGGCTACACCCTCCACCTCCCGGCAGATTGACGATGCCTAATATCGCGCCAAGACATTGCCACTGGACGCTACCCCGAACAGTTTTGACCGTTTAAGCCTCACTTAGGGTTAACGGGCCACTTGGTCATGATCAAATTGGCGCTGGAAACCGAAATCTCCCTATTCACCCGCGCCAGCTTAGGTCTCACCGAATACGATTTAACAGGCCTTGCACGGCTATCTGCAGTGAGTCCGAATTCGTTCCAGCAGGTCCTTTTTGAGCGTGATGCCCTCTTCATCGATGCGCGATCTTTGCGCCATACGTCTGGCGCCAGGTAGGCGGGCACCATCTTGGTTTGTAATCGACGTAGACAAATCATCCATCCTTGTACGGAAAAGCCCGTCTGAGAAAATGCTTGGCTCTATGGCAATGAAAAACTGGCCGGTATTACACGGGCCGCCGTCGTTGGTGACAAATGACGAGCACTGGCTGCCGAGCATGGCACCTGATGCGGCCGCGGCCATGGTTTCGACCATCAGCGCCTGGCCAAAGCCTTTGTGACCGCCGGCCGGCGCCATGGAGCCTTTCAATGCTAGATCTGGATCATCTGTCGAGTTGCCATCGGCGTCCAGCGCCCAATCGAACGGGATAGGCTTACCTTCGGTCCTGTGCCGCATCACTTCGGACCTGGCAATGACCGATGACGACTGGTCGATGATGAATCTTGCGCCGCCCGCACCGTCCGGCGCTGCCATCGAAACAGGATTGGTGCCAACAACGGGTGTCTTTCCACCAATTGGCGCAATCGACGCCGGAGCATTCGTGAAACCCCAACCGATCAGGCCGGCCTCGGCGAGGCGCGCGGTGTGGATGCCAAGCGTGCCGCAGTTGTACGAATTGGTGACGGCAAGTGCCGCGATCCCGGATCGTTTAGCAGCCGGGACAATCTTGGCGAAGCCCTTGTCGATCGCGGGGTGAGCAAAACCTGACTTGGCATCGGCACGAAAACTCACCGGCGACAGGCGGGTGATCTCGGGTTTGGCTTTACCGTCCAGCTTGCCGCATCTGAGATGTTCGCAATAAATTGGCACCCAGAACAGGCCATGGCTGGTCATGCCCTGGCGCTCAGTCTCGATGATGGCCTCGATCAAATACTTGATGTTGGCACGTTTGGCGCCGGACTTGGTGAGCGCGCGGGCGGCCAGCCGTCGAGCCCTGTCAATCGTCAGTGTTGTCGTGTCTTTTGCCATGGTATCGGTCATCTCTCTTTGCTGGCAATCAGATAGCAATGCACATAATCCATGGCATGACCAGCAGGCTCGGCAGCGACGCGCGCCTGGTAGCGGCCATAAAACGTATCGATGATTTGCATCTTCTCTTCCGGTTGCCTGTCCGCTGACAGGCCGCCCATGAAAGTTGCCTCCGACCAGGATCGCAATGTCGGCAGATATTCCTCTGCGAAGCGCTTCGGATCTTTGTGGCT
This sequence comes from Pseudomonadota bacterium, assembly GCA_016522385.1. Lineage (GTDB taxonomy): Bacteria > Pseudomonadota > Alphaproteobacteria > Rhizobiales > Aestuariivirgaceae > JABDJG01. The sequence goes on along the minus strand of JAEKFU010000071.1, from coordinate 6,572 downwards.
GTCGGCGAAATCGCGCTCAAACGGGCAACGCACGACGCGGGTCTCTACCCGTTCAAGTCGCAAACCAGCCTGGTAAACGGGGCTCGACGTATCGTTAAGCGGCGCTGTGAATTCGTCGACCGTGCGGTAGTGCTGCGGAAAGTTGGTAATGAGATATTCCTCGCGCGTGATGATCCCGTCTTCGGCCAATCCGGCCCACAACTCGTTAAAGGTATCAAACATTGACACACCGCCAGTGTTGCCGAGATAACGACCTTCTTCATCAATACCGAAGTTGAACAGACACAGCCGGCCGCCGGGCACCAGTTCGCGGGCGCGCCACAGCAGCATGGACTCCCAGTCCCTGGCACCCTGCGCGGTGAAGGCGGCTCTTTCGTCTCCATTCGCGCCAACCATGTGCACATGGTTGGTTATGTTGCAGGGCGTTCTGGAAACATAATGCGAGGCGGTTGCCGAAAACCCGAGATCCAATGTCTCCGGCGGCAGGATCGGCTGATGGAACGAAGTCCCAGAGGCAAATACATAGAGATCGTCGATCTCGTCATAATAGCTCTTGATGTCGGTCAGGCCGTGGATCATCTGGAAGACCTGACTGAAGTCATTACGCGGCAAATCCGTATAAATCATCTCGATAGGCCGCGACGGCACCTTGTGGCGCACGTGAGACAACACCTTGCGCCACAGATCAACCGATGTACCGCCGTCGGCCGAGCCCATGTCGCTTGCCCGAAAGGTCGAACCGTCGTCGACCAAGCGCATGCGATCGACGGCATCAATCACCATGCCGCTGGCATTGTCCATGACGTGCTTGGCGCCAATGGTCGCCTTGGAATAATACCCGGAACCTTTCATGGCCATGAAACCGGCCGTTGTCTTTTGCGCCATTAACCTCCCCCGATTGCTCGCCTGATCACATCTTCCAAACGCAATGAAGCGGAAAGCCCAAGCCGGGTCAAACCAGAACTTTGTCAATTGCCCGTAGCCTGCACACCGGGTTAGAAACCGCCTTCATCTTTTTGCTTTGGGAGACGTTATGATGACCAGTCCGCTTGCCAACATAAGGGTCCTCGACCTTTCGCGAATTCTCGCCGGCCCGTGGGCAAGTCAGACATTGGCTGATCTTGGCGCCGATGTGATCAAGATCGAAAGACCCGGCACCGGCGATGATACGCGCAGCTGGGGCCCGCCATTCATTGTCCATCCCGATGGGTCACAAGGCGATGCCGCATATTTTTTGTCGACAAACCGCGGCAAGCGCTCAGTGGAAGTCGATATATCGAAGCCGGAGGGCCAGAAGCTGATCCGCCAATTGGCCGCTAAGTCGGATATCTTGATTGAAAATTTCAAAGCTGGCGGCCTGATGAAGTACGGGCTCGATCATGCCAGACTAAGACAAGATAATCCGAGGCTCATTTACTGCTCGATTACCGGATTCGGCCAAAATGGTCCCTATGCCGCCAGGGCCGGCTATGACTTTATGATCCAAGGCATGGGCGGCATCATGTCGATCACCGGCCAACCGGACGGAACGCCAGGCGCAGAACCGATGAAGTCCGGCATGGCTTTTGCTGATATCTTTACCGGGCTCTATTCCGTGATCGGCATCCTGGGTGCTCTCTACCATCGCGACAAGACCGGTAAGGGCCAGCATATCGACATGGCGTTGCTTGACAGTCAGGTGGCCGTACTCGGCAATCAGGCACTGAACTATATGGTCAGCGGCGCAGTGCCGGCCCGGCTCGGCAATGCCCACCCCAATATCGTTCCCTACCAGACGTTTGCGACAGCGGACGGCCACATCATAATTGCAGTGGGAAATGACCGGCAGTTCAGGACGTTCTGTAATCTGGCGGGACTTGCCGATCTCGGCAAGGATGAGCGGTACGCAAACAACCGGGACCGGGTGAACCACCGTGACGAATTGATCCCGCTTCTGAGCGATGCCGTGAAATCCAAGACCACGGCGAAATGGATCGAAATTCTTGAGGATGCCGCCGTACCATGCGGACCTATCAACACGATCGACCAAGTATTTGCCGATGCCCAAGTTCAGGCCAGAGGGTTGCGGCTATCCATGCACAGAGACGATGGTGTTGAGACGCCGGGCGTTGGCAACCCGATCCGGTATTCGGAAACGCCGATCCAATATGACCGCCCTGCCCCGGCCCTTGGTGAGGGTACCAGCGAAGTCTTGGCCGAGATTCTCGAACTAGATGCAGAAGAGATCGACGCTTTGCGGGAGATCGGCGCGGTCGGCTAAAAAGCCTACTCGTAGCCCGGCGGCGGGACAAAGCTGTAATATTCTCGCTCCAGCGCGTGGGCAAAGGCGATCGAGGTCAGATCGCACTTGTGAGCCGTGATAATCTGGACGCCAACCGGCAGGCCTTGCGTTGTCAACCCGATTGGCGCAGATGTCGCGGGCAGGTAAAAGCAACCTGAATAGCCGGCCCAGAACAATTGGTCGGTGACCGGTACGGATTTGCCGTTGACCGTGATCGTGCGTTCATGACGCTCACCGGCCTGGTCGTGTGGAAACGCGGCGGATGACGCGACCGGGCACAAAAACACATCATAGTCGTTGAAGAACGTTTCCCAAATCTGGCGCATCTGGTGGCGGCGGTTATCGAGAGTAAGCCAGTCACGGTGCGCCAATGTGAAGCCGCGCAGCATATTTGCGTAGTAGCTGTGATCGTCAGGGGCGATTGCGCCGACTTTCGCTAAGTTCTCCTGAAATACCTCATCGGTCTGTGACCTGCTGGTCGCGGCGCGTAACAGTGTCAGGTAGATGTCGTTCGCTTGACGGGTTGCAAAGCCTGGCCTTGCCGTCATCGACAGGGCTTTAACACGCGGCGACAAGAACTCGGCTAGCCGGGCGATAAGATCCTGCACGCTGTCGTCGACCTCGGCTACCTCATCGCTAAGCATCACTGCGACGCGAAAATCTTTCAGCTTGCGGGCGCGTGGCTTGGCTAACCTGAAGGTCGTTCCGCGGGCCGCCGGACCGTGTGGGCCGGCCAGCAATGTCATCGCGAGCCTGAGGTCCTGGGCGCTACGGGCCAATGGGCCGGCCACGGTAATGTCGGACTCAACGACAATTCCGGGCAAGGCGTGACCGGTATAGGGAACCAGACGGAAGGTCGGTTTATGCCCATAGACGCCGCAATAGTGCGCCGGATTTCGGATCGACGAGCCAATGTCCGAGCCCAACTCAAGGCCAGTCATGCCGGCAGCCAGGGCGGCGGCAGAGCCGCCCGAGGAACCGCCCGGTGAACGCGCCAGGTCCCAGGGGTTGTTGGTCGTGCCGTAGATTTCATTGAAACTCTGCCAGTCAGACAAAAGGTAAGGCACGTTAGTCTTGCCGAATATGATGGCACCCGCTGCCTGCAAGCGCTCAACTGCGCAGGCATCGCTGGTCGCCATGTTGTCTTTGTATTTCGGGACACCCCAGGTGGTTGGGGTACCGGTCCAGTTGAAAGATTCCTTAATCGTCATCGGGATGCCGTGCAGCGGACCCATGGTCTCGCCTTTGGCGAGCCGCCTGTCAGCTGATCGTGCGGCCTCGCCGGCACGTTCGACGTCACTTACGATGATCGCATTAAGCGCCGGATTGTGCTTGGCGACCCGGACTAGATAGAACTCGAGCAATTCAACTGCTGAAATCTGTTTTTTGCGCAGCATTGCGGCGAGCTGGACGGCTGAACGGAAGGGCAGATTGAGTTCTTTCGGCATGTAACACTGACTAGGGTCTGTTGAAATTCAGGTTATGGTCCTGGCGTGACCCATTTTCAGGGGTGTTCATCGTCGAATATGCCAGCATGTCCTTCCTCCTCACACCCCTAAACCTGAACCAATCCTGTCAAACCAGCGTCACAACCTGAATTTCAACAGGCTCTAGTCAGACCATGGCAATCACGTCAATCTCGATGCCCATGTCTTTATAGGCCAGCCAGGGCACCGGTACACCAGTTGTCGCCGGGCCCGGTGGCCTGTAGTGGCTGAAGCGGGCCAGGAGATTTCGTCTCCAAGTTTCTTCATCGGCGCTCCCGGCATAGAACGTGTTCATTTTGACCACATGGTCAAAACCGAGCCCAAGTTCACCCAAAACGCGGCCAATATAATCCATTGCCATATTTGTCTGCCCCACCTGGTCGCCAATATGTTTGACGCTCGCGTCGTGCGCCAATGGAACTTGGTCACCGAGAAAAACCATATCGCCGCAGCGCACCCCGTGGCGGTAAGGCAGATGAACCGGCCAATCCCAGTGACCATCCGGCCAGACATGGACGCGTGGCAGGCGCGCGCCATCAATATCGCGCATGGCGATGACATCATTTTTGACCATGACGCCCTTAGGCCACAGTCTCGGTAACGATATGCCGGTCGCCGCCGGCCCCGGTTCGCGATAAAAGCCAGCGCGGATTAAGGCTGGCCCCGACCAGTCTTCCGCAGTGCCGGGCTCGGCGTTGAAGACATTTGTTTTCACGACATCCTGAAGGTCGGCGCCGAGCTGGCACAGCAGGGCATCGACTTGAGACAGCACGACACCGCTCTGGCCTGCAATGACGCCTGCGGAGGGGACATCGCCCTCAGCGGTGCGAACGGTGATGCCGCTGGTGAAGATCATCTGACCGACGCGAAGAGCTTGCGAGAACGGTGCCGGCAAGTGATGTAACAAGGCGTTCCAGGCGGTCGTGCGGGACAATCTTTGGCCATTTTGACCGCGCATCGCGATGGCTTCGATCTCGATCAGCCAATCCGGTAACGCTAACGCCTCGAGCGGTACAATCGTGATAGCTGGGCCCGGCCCGGCGAGCGGGCCGATGCAGGCAGCTAAGTGAGCGCAAAGTTCGTCTTCGTTGAATGAGCCATCATTAACATAGAATACCGTCAGTTTGACCAGATCGGACAAATCCAAACCGCCGGCCTCAAGCACGTTCACAAGAGAGTTGACTGTCGCGGCGGCCTGGCCGTTGATGTCGTCCTTGCAACTGAGATTCATATCCTGACCGAGAGCGACCTGCCCTGTCACGAATGCCATTTCGCCGCATCGTACTACCTGGCAATAGGGTAGGCCCGGGTCGGCGACCCAGTGATCCGCGGGGCTGATGTACTGTCGGGGCAACATCCCGTTTTTTCTTTTTTGGAATGGGTTATGGCTTACTGTAATCTATGTGATTCAAGTCAGTCACTAGGCAACACCATCGGGCAGCACCTCCTTGCGCTCGGCGATGAATGCCTCGAGCGCCTCGTCAATAGAGGGATCGAGTGGCGGCGCCTGATACTCCTGCAGCTGACGTTTCCAGATATTGTTTGCGCGGCCGGCAGCGTCGAGTTCACCTTCTGCCTGCCACTGTTCAAAGGAATTGTTGTCGGCCACCTGCGAGCGATAAAAGGCGGTCTCGAAGTTGGCCTGGGTGTGGTCGGTTCCGAGGAAGTGCCGCCCCTCTTCTGGAGGCTTGTCACCGATCTCCGCAATTGCATCCATCGCCTGGCTATTCTCTGAGAGATCGATACCACCGGCAAACGCTTGCATGACACCGAGCTGATCGGCATCGATGATAAATTTCTCATAGGATGAGACGAGGCCGCCCTCCAACCAGCCTGCCGAGTGCAGCGCGAAGTTCACGCCGGCCAATAGCGTCGGCATTATGGTGTTCGAACTCTCATGTGCCGCCTGTGCATCAGGCAGTTTGGAGCCGCACAAAGAGCCGCCAGAGCGGAAGGGAACGCCAAGACGTCTGGCCAGCTGGGCTGCACCGAACAAGACGTGTGCCGGTTCGGGTGTGCCGAATGTCGGCGCACCGGACTGCATCGACATCGAGCTGGCGAAGGTTCCAAAAACCACCGGTGCGCCTGGTCTGCACAATTGTGCAAAGGCCATACCGATGGACGCTTCGGCAAGGATCTGCGTCAACGTTCCGACAATTGTGACCGGCGACATAGCGCCAGCGAGGATGAACGGCGAGATCACAGTTGCTTGTCCGGCGCGGGCATACACCTTTAGCGCGCCGACCATCGTGTCGTCGAAGACCATTGGCGAATTGGCATTGATCAGGCTGATCAGGACACAATTCTGATCAACAAATTCATCGCCGAACACCATCTTTGCCATGGCAACAGAGTCTTCTGCGCGCTCCGGCGCAGTGACCGAGCCCATGAAGGGTTTGTCGGAATAGCGGATGTGGCTGTAGACCATGTCCAAATGCCGCTTGGCGACTGGAATGTCGACAGGTTCGCAAACCGTACCGCCCGAGTGGTGTATGGATGGTGCCGTGTAGGCTAGTTTGACGAAGTTGCGGAAGTCTTCGATCGTGGCGTAGCGTCGGCCATCGTCGAGATCGCGCACAAAGGGCGGCCCGTAAACGGGAACAAAGACCGTTGCGTCTCCGCCAATCTGCACCGAGCGTTCCGGATTCCGGGCATGTTGGGTAAAAACGCTTGGCGCGCTCTTGATCAATTCGCGAGCCATGCCTTTGGGCAGGCGCACCCGTTCGCCTTTCACGTCAGCGCCAGCATCCTTCCAGATTTGCAGAGCCTCGGGATCATCGCGAAAGTCGATACCGGTTTCTTGC
>JAEKFU010000603.1 GCA_016522385.1 Pseudomonadota bacterium | reverse complement strand
GATCACCTTTTCCAGGTAGAGACCGCCATCGCCGAAGGCCGCGCTTGCTTCAGCGCTGGCCTGCGGGAACTGGTGCGCGAATTCTTCGGCACTATTGATGATACGGATTCCACGGCCGCCACCGCCGGCCGCAGCCTTGATCATGACTGGAAACCCAATCTGCTGTGCCAGTGCCTCGGCGTCTTCGAAACTGGCAACCCGTCCGTCGCTTCCAGGTACAACCGGCACGCCAGCCGCGATAGCTGCATTTCTTGCCGCAACCTTGTCGCCGAGCAGCCTGATAGCTTCGGCGCTTGGGCCGACGAATTTCATGCCCGCGGCAGTAACGGCTTCCGCAAAGGCCGCGCTCTCGGCCAGAAACCCGTAACCGGGATGAACTGCACAAACACCCGTCTGTTTGGCCGCGGCAATGATGCTGTCTATGTTGAGATAAGATTTCGTCGCCGGCGGTGGCCCGATATCGACGGCCTCGTCAGCCAGTCTGACAGCTAACGAGTCGGCATCGGCTTCACTATGGGCCTGGATCGTACCGATGCCGAGTTCGCGTGCCGCGCGGATAATTCGCACGGCAATCTCGCCTCGGTTTGCAACCAGCAGTGTGCTTATCCCGGATGGTGCCGCCAAAGGTGTCAGACCTCGACCTCGACAAGAGGCTGACCGGCCATCACCGGCGCCTCATTCTCCGCTAGGAATTTAGCGACCTTGCCTTTCGTGTCAGATTTCACCTCATTGAATGTCTTCATGACTTCAATCAGTCCGACCACATCGCCTTCCGCCAGGTCGTCGCCGGCGTCTTTGTATGGCGGCTGATCGGGAGCGGGTTTGCGGTAGAATGTGCCTGGTAGAGGAGAGAGAATTTGCTTAGTTGCCATTGTAAGATCCCGTTTGTTTGTTAGCCGCGATCAAGCCGCCTGATTGAGATATGGCCTTACCGCATCGTAGACGGCTTTCGCCACTTCTGTCGCGTTCGGTGTGTCCGAATGTACACAAATACAGTCGGCCCGCACCGGAACATCCTTGTCGTTGACGGATTTCGTCTTGCCTTCCTTGACCGCCCGTACGGCCCGTGCCGCAGCGTCCTCCGGATCCACGGGATCATGATGCCTTGTAATGATCAGGCCGCCGTCATCCTTGTAGTAGAGGTCGGCATAATATTCGGCGACGAATGTGTGGCCGCGCTCCTGGTAAATCCTTTCGTGCAGCGTATTGATCATACCGAAGAGCGGTACGTTGTAGACGTCATTTGCGTCGCAAACGGCGTGGGCAACGTGTTCCAGGCGTGCCGCCATGCCGTAGAGCGAACCGTGCGGCTTGATATGGTTGAGCTCCATGCCCTCGGCATCGAGAAACGCCTTAAGCGCGCCGACCTGATAGAGGATCAGGTCGGCCAGTTCATCACGCTCGATCTTCATCTCGCGCCGGCCAAAGCCCTGCAGGTCTGGCAGTGAGGGATGTGCGCCGACCTTTACTCCGTGTTCTTTTGCGAGACGCACGGTCGTGTGCATATGTGTGGGATCAGAGCCGTGGAAGCCGCATGCCACGTTGGCGATCGAAATGAGTGGCATCATGCCCTCGTCATCTCCCATCTTGTAGAGACCGAAACTTTCGCCCATGTCGCAATTGATCTCTAGAGTCATCTCGTGTCCTCCTTCAACTGGTTGACCTGTAGCAAGGCACATCTACGGGACTGCCGCCTCGTTCGGCAGAAGTGGTGATTGCCTCCATGACGGCGACATTGTGGATCGCCTCATCCGGGTGAATTCTAAACTCCGCCTCACCGTCGCATGCGTCCGCGAACTCCTCAAGCTCCGCCTTCAACGTGTCGACAGGTGTCAGTTCGATCGGCGACAATGATCCACCGGCCGGGTGCACAGCCAATTTGTTGGCATCGACCTGAGCAAAGGCGTTTGCTTTGGTGCCGTAGACATTGCAGAATACCGTATACGGCGCAGCACATAGCGATCCGAGATAACTGGTTGCGCCACTTTCAAGGACAAACAGAGCACTTGTCGTATCGTCGACATCAACTTCGAGCGCTCGGTGCTTCGCAAGCGCCGTCGTACGTTGAATCGCACCGCCGAGCCAAGCCACCAAATCGATCATATGAATGCCCAGTCCGGCAAGTCCACCGGCTGGACTCTCGGTTCGGCTGGCACGCCAGTGACCAGCCGGCCAGTTGAGCGCAGATGGTGCCGAGAAGTGACTTTCGATATGCAGCAAAGTACCGAACTCCCCTTCGTCGAGCATTTGTTTCAATCGTTGGGCGGCAGCCGAGAACCGCCGGTTTTGACCGACGGCGAGAACCACACCGTGATCGGTGCAGGCTTGCGCGGCTCCCCGCCCGCTTTCTGCGGTCAGCGTGAAGGGCTTTTCCACAAAGACATGCTTACCGGCTGCGGCCGCCTGGGTCACATGCTCGGCGTGCAAGGAATGTGGTGTCGTCAAGATCACCGCATCGATGTCAGGATCCTCCAGAACGGACTCGTAACTGTCAGTGATTTGGGTCGAAAACTTCTCGCTAAATGCTTCACACTTCTCTTTTGAGCGTGTGAAACAACAGGTGATCGCGATCTTGTCTGACTTGCCTTGGATGGCTCCCGCCAGTTCGTTCGACCACCATCCCAATCCGACTGAAGCAGCCCGTAGCATCCGATCAATCCTGAATTTCGGCAATCAGGCGCTGCCGGATCTGATCGGCGACAACCGCCAGTATCAGCAACATTCCGATTACAACAGTCTGCAGATAAGACTCGATACGCGCGAGGTTCATGCCATTCTGGACAAGGCCGATAAAGATTGCTCCAAGAACCACATTGC
>JAEKFU010000609.1 GCA_016522385.1 Pseudomonadota bacterium | reverse complement strand
CCATCGGACGTCGTTACGGAACTTGCCCGATGACCCACATCGCGCTGCGTTCCGTAACTAGCCGAGCGACCGGATTTGGACCATCAAATGGTTCCACATGAGAAAGAAACGCTCTAGCCCACTGATGTATGTCTTGGAAGTACCAAGCGGGCTTTGAGTCCGGGCGCGTTGTCTTCAAGCTCTAGTGCGCCATTGTGCAGGGTCATGACTCCGGCAACGAGGCTTAGGCCGAGACCGCTGCCCGGTTCGCTACGGCTTTCATCCAGGCGCACGAAGCGCTTCTTTACCCGTTCGCGATCCTCAGGTGCGATGCCGGTACCATGATCAGCTACGATGATCTCGATTTCCTCGCCCTTCTGTTCTACTGACACGGCCACGGCGAGAGTGCCGTTGTCGTCATTGCGACCGTATTTCACGGCATTGTCGAGCAGGTTGGTCAACGCTTGGGCCAGCAATTGCCGGTCGGCCAGAACCGTTGCGCTGGCGCATGACTTGACTGTCAGATTGCCATCCGCATCCTCGATTGTTGGTTCATAAAGTTCAACGATGTCGCGGACCAACTCGCAGATGTCGAATTCAGCAAATCCCTCGCGCGCCTGACCTGCTTCAGCGCGGGCAATCGACAAAAGTGCGTTGAAGGTGTTGAGGAGGTGGTCGGCTTCCTCGATGGTCTGCTGAAGGGTTTCGCGATGGTCGTTGTCGTTTCCACGCAGAGCATCTTCCAGTCTGGCCCGCATGCGGGTGAGCGGGGTTTTCAAGTCATGGGCGACATTGCTGGAGACCTCACGCATACCCTGCATCAGCCGTTCGATCTGATCGAGCATTTCATTGAGGGCGGTCGACAGCCGATCAAGTTCGTCTTCCGTGCCGGCCATCGGCATGCGCTCGGCAAAATTACCGGCCATGATCACCCGGCTGGCGGCATTAATCTGTTCGATGCGGTTCAGGAAGTTGCGGCTCATCAACAAACCACCGCTGACGCCGAGAACCAGGGTCAAGCCAAGCGCCCAATAAAGTGTGCGACGGATGATGCGGGCAAACTTGCGTCGTTCTTCGACGTCGCGACCGACAACTAGACGAAAATTGCCCTCCAGCACAGTGTGAAAAGCTTTCGCCGAGTGCTGACGGATGCCGCGCGGTCCGTCTACTTCATAGGGAAACTCAATCCAACCGGGCGCCTCGGCAACCGCCTGCGCGGGCAATCCCGCAAGATTACCTGCAAGGCGGCGACCAATCGGGTTGGTGAGCAAATAGACGCTATCTTCTTCGGCCTGACTGCGCCGCCTGACTGTATCGAGAATGCCGTTTAGGCCGCGCAGACGGTATTGTTCGGCAAAGCCCTGGACCTCAGCCTCAATAGTGTCCTCGGTCTGCTGTTCCAGCAGCGCAACCGTGCTCCAGTAGACATAACCAAGAATGGCGCCGACCGAGACGGCAAATACCAATAAATAGACGGCCGCGAGGCGAAATGTGGAGGTCTTGAGGAGCTTCAGGTTAATCGGCACGGATCATGTATCCCGCCCCGCGAATGGTGTGCAAAAGTGGCGGGTCGAAATCCTTGTCGATCTTGGCACGCAGCCTGGAGATATGCACGTCGATGACGTTGGTCTGCGGATCGAAGTGATAGTCCCAGACATTCTCCAAAAGCATGGTACGGGTCACGACATTGCCTGCATTGCGCATCAGATATTCGAGCAGTTTGAATTCGCGTGGTTGCAGAACGATCGGCGTGTCGCTGCGCGATGCGGTACGGGTAAGCAGGTTGATCTCGAGATCACCAACCGCAATTTTGGTCTTTTGCGGTTCCGCAGTATGGCGGCGGCCGAGACCTTCAATGCGCGCCAGCAATTCTGAAAACGCATAGGGCTTGGCGAGATAATCATCGCCACCGGCGCGCAGGCCTTCGACCTTTTCATCGACGTCGGCCAGAGCGGAAAGAATCAGAACCGGTGTCGTGACATCCTGTTGGCGCAACGTTCGAATCACGCTGAGACCATCGAGCTTAGGCAGCATGCGATCGACAATCAGCACGTCGTAATTGCCGTCGCAGGCGAGCGCCAGGCCGTCCAGACCATCTCCTGCAAGGTCAGCCACATGACCGCTTTCGCTCAGTCCCTTGATAAGCCAGGACGCTGCTTCGCGATCATCTTCTATCACCAAAATGCGCATAGTAGGGACTGGGTCCTCAGTTGCATGTTGCGATGTGATATGGGACGTAATCTGCATATTGTCTACTCTGGTCTCTGTTGAGGTCTACAAACACGATGTGCGGCGCCGGGCGCCGCACATCAATGATGTTATCCGTCGTGATCAGCCGGCGTTAACCGGCAGTGCAACAAAGCGCTGGCGGTTGCCGGACTTGACGAGCAGCAGAACTCGCGAGTTGCCTTCTTCTGCTAATTGTTCAAGAGCGGCTGCAAAGCCTTGCGGATCGTCGACGGCAATGCCATCAACCTCGAGGATTACGTCTCCGCGTTGAAGACGCTTGTCGGCCGCCGGGCTAGACGGCTTAACGGCTACCACGGCAACACCCTCACCGTCAGGGGCCGGCCGTAATCTTAGGCCGAGGGCCGCCATGGACATCTGGCCGCCTTTCGGGGTACCGGCGGCCATGCGCCTGATGTCGGTCGGCATTGTGCCGATGGTGATTTCGACCGTCTCGCGCTTTCCATCGCGCAGCAAGGTCATTCGTGCGGTGTTGCCCGGCTTGATCTTGGCAATTTTCTTTGCCATGTCTCGGGCATCCTTCACTTCGGCGCCATTGACGTTGAGGATCGTGTCGCCGACCTTGACCTTGCCGGCCTCGGCCGGACTGCCGTCAGTAACGTCAGTGACAATCGCGCCGGTTGCCTTTCCAAGTCCGAGACTTTCGGCAATGTCCTGGTTCACCGGCTGGATCTGGACACCGAGCCAGCCGCGGGTGACCGAACCGTCATCTTTGAGGTCATCAACGACTTGCTGGGTGATGTTGGCGGGAATGGCAAAGCCGATGCCGACACTGCCACCCGACGGCGACACAATGGCGGTGTTGACGCCGATCACCTCGCCGTTGAGGTTGAAGGCCGGTCCGCCGGAATTGCCCTTGTTAATCGGGGCATCGATCTGCAGGAAATCATCGTATGGTCCAGCGCCAAGATTGCGGCCGCGGGCCGAGACGATACCCGTGGTGACCGAGCCACCCAGTCCGAACGGATTGCCTACGGCGACAACCCAATCACCGACGCGCGGCTCCTGGCTGGCAAATTTGACCGGCTTGAAAGCATTACTAGATTGGATCTTCAACAAGGCCAGATCCGTCTTTCGGTCGGTGCCGATGACCTTCGCCTTGTGGGACGTGCCATCCGAGAAGCGGACGGTCACCTCTTCGGCGCCATCGACCACATGGTTGTTGGTGACGGCATAACCGTCCTCAGAAATGACAAAGCCCGAACCCTGGCCCTGGCGCCGCGGCAGGGCTCCGGGGCGACCGCCACGGCGGTTCCGAAACTGATCAAAAAAGAATTGAAACGGGCTGCCTTCGTGCATGTCAGGTGCCGGAAACGTGCTGTGACCCTCAAAAGCCGCAGGCGTGAATTCGACTTCAACGCTGAAAACGGCTGGCATTACCTGTTCGACCAGATCGGCGAAGCCTGCGGCCGGCGCCTTATTCAACACCGCTTGGGCATTGGCCGGCGCGGAAGGCGTGAAACCTGTAGCTACGGTCAGTGAGGTTGCCGCTAGCAGGCCGACAATGGTCAGTGCCATGACACGCTTGGTGGCAAGTTTGGCACGGGCGGGGAATTTTGCTTCAAAACTCTTGGACGTGGGATTCGACATCGATGTGTATTCTCCAAGTAGGGTGTAAGTCGAGACTGATTGAATGGGCGGACACATACGCAATGCCGGCTTACAACGACCTTTCCTGCAGATGAATCTTCCGTAAGGTTCCTTGCGCTCAAGGGCGGTCGAGAACGGCAAGTCTTGCCGCAAGCTAGAGCGTGTCATCCCGCTGAAAACCGGGAGCCGGGGCGAGTTGTGTTGGATTAAGGAACGGGCAGAGTCAGTACGCGGTCAAGACTCAGATCAATTCTGAGAAAATTCGGTGGCGACGACGGATGACGACTCAAGCGTGCGGTGAACCGGGCACTTTCCGGCAATTTCGACGAGCTTGTCGCGAATGACGGGATCTAGTTCCGTATCGGCAACATTGATGAAACGCTCAAACCG
>JAEKFU010000606.1 GCA_016522385.1 Pseudomonadota bacterium | reverse complement strand
CCATCGGACGTCGTTACGGAACTTGCCCGATGACCGACATCGCGCTGCGTTCCGTAACTAGCCGAGTGACCGGATTTGGACCATCAAATGGTTCCACATGAGAAAGAAACGCTCTAGGCGATCTGGTCGCGGGGCACACAACCCCCTTCATCAATAGACTTTTGACTTGGACCCCACCCCGGGGCAAGCCCTTCGGGACGGGCGATTTTCCGGCAAATCCGGCGCATTGCTCCTTGCCCGTATCCAGATACGGCCTGCGAAACAATACTTGACCTGGCCGGAGAATCGCTCCGTCAGAATGGTTCCAAATCAACATGAGACGCTCTAACCTTGGTGCTGGTCCGAGCTTGGTGGTCGATCCTGACCCCAGTAGTCCGCGGCTCTAAAGATCTTCTCCGGTGGTCTCTCGGATGAACGCTAACCCGGCAATGGCGGGCACATACTCTGGATTATGTGACAAAGCTCGTTTGAAAGATCGTTTCGCTTCTTCAATGTTTCCCTGCGACAAGAGAACTCGGCCCAAGTTGAAGTGTGGAAACTCGTAGCAGCAGTAGCGCTTTGCGGAGATTGCCTTCTCGAGCCAGGGGACCGCTTCGTGTGACCGTCCCAGTTCAATCAGATATGTGCCAATGTCGTTGTATGGATTTCCGTAGTCAGCATCCACGGAAATAGCCTTCTTGCACTCGGCGATAGCATCCTCAAATCGGCCCAGTTCGCTAAGCGACCAACCGAGAAATGTGTGGCCTTCGGCAGTCGGATAGGTATCGATCGACCGCTGAAACAGTTTGGCGGCTTCTTTGTAGCGTCCAGCGTTGTGAAGGACATTGCCGTTGCGCCAGTGGACAAATGCCTCCTTCATGGCGGCTCGGTCCGCAACCTCGCCGGCGCCCGCCTGGCTGCACGCAAGGGCGAGGAATAGGATGGTTCCGACAAGGCACTTCAACGGAGCGCGGCGCATTGGTTTCGGCTCACTTTCAGCCATAATACCACATGAGCTACGCGCAGTCGCAGAATAACATGCTTTTGATGTGAGCCGTCAGATCGAAACCGTGCCACCCGGAAGGGAGAATATTCTTTCTTGGGATCTACCTTTGCGCCGCGCGCTGCCTCCTCTCCCTCGTGTTCCTGGCTTCACTGGAGAGATGATGCTTTAGCGATCCAATGTCGTTGCCGCGATTAGGTCGGCCCATTCGTCGATTGATTTCGCGAAAGTGTCTTCGGACAATCTCTCAACATAGGAACGGCCAGCATCCGTAAGCGCCTGCATTTCATAGACAACGTGCACTTGGGTGCGGTTCACCGTGATAGGCGTGCACCGAACATCAACAAACGCCACCCGCGAAGTCGGCGTCAACCTTAGATAGCGCACATGCCATTGATCAGGCTGCCATGACAGACAGGTCCAAAAAGTCTTGTCGTCACCTTGTCCGGTGGTGAAAATCATCTCCTCGCATGTTTTACCTGTCCTGGGTTGAACGTAGGTAGGCTCCCAGCCAGGAACCCACGCCTCCTCACCCTTCGGGGTGAAAAGCGGAAACGCTCGGGAAACCGGGAGGTCAACTAGGATTTCGTGGGAGTAGGTTTTCTGCATTGAGCGTTCCTAGCCGGAATATCGGCCCCTGTCTGCGTGAGTTCGCGCTTCGTGCTCCCGAGACGCCAACCGCTCCGCCCTAGGGTCTGTTGAGTATCAGGGTGGTGGTCGCTAAAGGCATCAGACTGTCGGCCAATCGGTTCTGCAACTTTCTACAACTTTTGTGAGAATCCGCACAGTCTGGTGGGGTGAAACGCGCTACACTTGCGTCGAGATGGGGGCTTACTGGACGGTGAGGCCGTCGTCATGTTCTACGACGAGAACCACGAGCCCGAAAAGCACACGTCAGGCGAGGTCGCCATTACCTGGATCTTTGCTCTCAGTATGATTGGTGTGATCCTATTCATTGTCGGCTTGGCCGATTAATGCGACCGACACACTTTCGGGTTCTTGAAGCTTAGAAATACCAACGCAGCAGATGGTCTGCTGGCCTTGCACCAGGTGCGCTCACGCTTGGTCAGCCAGGCCCGCAGCTTCCTCATCGAAGGCGGGACTGCGGCAGCAAGAAACGCTCTAGCCGCGCTCAGGTCGATGAGCTGCTCTTCGAGGAACCTTCGTTGTTTGCCAGTCAGGACATTCGTCATTTCTCTCCGCCTCGATCCCACGCCTTTGGTTCAGCCAAACAAAACGCGCCGTGGATTTCTCCGGCGCATTTCTGAAGTTGAATTTCTCGCTACATTTTCCTGCCGCGCCCGTCAATGGGCCGATTGCAACTGTCGTGGAAAACGCGATCTTACAGATGCGTTGCGGTGATGGCGTTGATGCTCTCGGCACAGAGGTCCGACCTGTTGCCCTTTTCAAAACCAAATTTCAAAGCCCCCCTGTGGGGGGTTTGGGGGGTATATATCTGTATCTGTATCGCATTGCGTTCGCATTGCGTTCGCAATGCGTCCGCATATGCGGTCGCATTACGGGGTTTTTTCTTATTCCACAGACACTTAGCGGCATTTTAAGTCTGGTCTGACTTGGCATTGACGGCTTTTACCTCATCATCAATGCGTTTGCGGCAAGAGACATCGCAGGCCGCAACGAATTCTTTGCAATGCGAACGCATATGCAGATGCAATGCGAACGCACTGCGACCGTTATGCATCCGTAGAGCGCGACAATGCGAAGGCGAGAATTGCCTCATGCCGGACTCTCTGGCTACGGTTTTGCAGAGTCTGCTTCGTCCCCGATAACGGACTA
>JAEKFU010000569.1 GCA_016522385.1 Pseudomonadota bacterium | reverse complement strand
TGTGGACGTCACTTTGAGCGACTTGAAGGGGGCGACCCTACAGCGCCACTCAAAGCTAGCCACAGACAAATTGGGCCGCGCCAGCACCGCAACCCTGATACTCAAAAGACCCTAGTTACGGAACGCGGCGCGATGTGGGTCATCGGGCAAGTTCGGTGACGACGTCCGATGGCCGGATTTGGGCCATCAAATGGTTCCACATGAGAAAGAAACGCTCTAGCGGACGAAATCGTCGCGAATACGGACATGCAAATTCTGAATGTCGGTTATCGGGTGAACAACGGACTTAACTGATCAGCACGCCATTGGTCCGGGATGTGCCAATTCCGCACATGTTGCATGAACGCTGAAGGTTGCCGGCATTGTGGAGATACGACCCATCCGGCAGGCTGAATTGACACATGTCAAATCATAGCTTTGGCAAAGGGGGCATATTCTAAGCAATTGCGCGTTTGATAGCATCGAAACGTTCGACGTTATGGGAGGGAGCTTATGGATTTTACCCGCAGATCTTTCGTTCTTGCTGGCACGGCTGCATTCGTGTCGCCTATGGTCTCCACGGATTTGGCTTTCGCCGCCAAGCGCCTCGTCTTTGGTGGCGGCCCGGCCGGCGGCACGTTCCAGGTCGTGGCTAACGCGGTCCAGACCTACGGTCCGATCAAGCAACTCGACGGCATCAAGATCAAGGCCCAATCTTCAGCCGGTTCGGTTGAGAACCTGCGCAAGGTCAACAAGGGCCGTTCGCATTTTGGGGTCGTCTATTCCGGCCATGTGTTCCAGGGCCGCGAAGGTATCCTGAAGAACGATCCCAACAAATATGAAGACGTAATGGCGCTCGCCTTCCTCTATGGTGCCCCTGCCCAGCTGATTGTCCGTAAGGGCTCAGGGATCAAGAGCGTCAAGGACCTGGAAGGCAAGCGCGTCGGTGTCGGCAATGCCGGCTCAGGTGCCTTTGCCAACTGCGAGCTGTTTTTCACCCACATGGGCATCTGGGACAAGATCGAGCGCAACGCCATGGGCTACAACGATGCCGCCCAGGCCTTCGGCAACAACCAACTGGATGCCTTCTGGCTGTTCACCGCCTTCCCGTCCGGCGCTGTCATCATGGCCGCCCAGACGAACGACATCGAATTGGTCGACCTCGCCAAGGATGCTCAGGACTCAGGCTTCTTCGACAAGTATCCATACTTCGCCAAGCTGTCGGTTCCGGCCGGTACGTACAAGGGCGTCGATGTCGAAACCCCGTCCTTCCAGGATGCCGCCCTGTGGGTCGCCAATTCCAAGGTCGACGCCGACACGGTCTACAAGGTACTTGCGACAATCTACACCGATGAAGGGCTCGCCCACATGAAGGCTCAGAAAAAGACTTTCAAGAATATGAGCATCCAGACCGGTCCGACTGGCGTTGTCACACCGTTCCACCCTGGCGCTGAAAAATTCTGGAAGGAAAAGGGTGTAATGTAATGCGTAACCCAGGGTAGTGGGCTCAAGCGGGGCGGTGCCATTGCGGCGCCGCCCTTAGCGCGAATGACCTTGAGATATGGCAACGGGAGGAACGCCATGCAGGACAATGCCAGCCACGACGCCTTGGATCTGAGCGACGATCGGCACAAGCACAAAGGCCTGACCGGCATCGAGCGTTGGATCTTCGATGGCCTCGCCCTCTTCCTGGTGTTGTTCTATTCCTACTCCGCCGTCATCGAACCGGCCGCCACCCAATACCACCGCGGCATCTACATCATCATCACCTATATCCTGGTGTTCCTCGTCTACCGCCTGCCCGGAATGCTGGGCCGTAGCATCGACTATGCGCTGATTGCCGCCTCGATCCTCAGTATCGGCTATTGGATCCTCAATTTCGAGGCCATCAACTACCGCGCCGGCGTCGAAACCACGATGGACAAGACCATCGCTGTGATTGGCGTGTTGATCGGCATCGAACTCGCCCGCCGCGTCGTCGGCAATGTCTTTGTCATCATTGGCACCATCATGTTGCTCTATGGCGTCTACGGCGAATACTTCCCTGAGATGATCTCGCACGCCGGCGACACCTTCCCCGAACTGTGCACCAGCCTGTTCTATAAGTCCGACGGCGTGTTTGGCATCATGGCCAACGTGCTCGCCACCTACATCATCCTGTTTGTCATCTTCGGCGCTTTCCTCGAGAAATGTGGCGCCCAGCGCTTCTTTGTAGATTTCCCGCTCGCCGCGGTTGGCCACAAGATCGGCGGTCCAGCCAAGGTTTCCGTCATCGCCTCCGGCCTGTTCGGCTCCATCTCCGGCAGCGCCATCGCCAATACGGTTTCCACCGGCGCTTTCACCATCCCGATGATGAAAAAGGCCGGCTTCCGGCCGCATATCGCGGGCGGCATCGAACCCGCCGCCTCCATCGGCGGCATGTTCATGCCTCCGATCATGGGGGCGGGTGGCTTCATCATGGCCGAGCTCACAGGTGTCCCCTACTCGCAGATCATGCTGATCGCCATCTTCCCGGCATTTATGTACTTCTTCTCCGTCTATGTCATGGTCCACTACGAGGCCAAGCGCCACAACATCGTAGGCGAAAAGTCCGCCCGGTCGCCGCTGGAGATCCTCAAGAAGGAATGGTTCTACATCCTGCCGCTGCTGGTCATCACCATCTTCATGCTGTCCGGCTACTCACCTGGCTACTCCGCCATCCTCGGCATCGTCACCTGCATCGCAGTGAGCTGGTTCCGCAAGGACACGCGCATTGATGCCAAGGGCTTCCTCGAGGCTTCGCGCGCCGGCGCAGAGCAGAGCCTCAAGATCGGCGCCACCGTCGGCGTTATCGGCATAATCATCGGCGTGCTTACCTATTCCGGGCTGATGCTTACATTTGCCGACATCGTCATAGAGTTGGCTGCCGGACGGTTGTTCCTTACCATTCTGCTCATTGCCTTGGTCTCGCTGGTCATGGGTATGGGCGTGCCGGTCACCGCGGCGTATCTCATCACTGCGGTAGTCGCCGTCCCAGCCCTCACCCATCTCGGTGTCAACGAGATCGCCGCCCACATGATCGTCTATTGGCTGAGCCAGGATTCGAATATCACGCCACCGGTCTGCATCGCCGCCTTCGCCGGCGCCACCATTGCAAAGGCCAACATGTGGAAGACCGCATTCAGCGCCTTCAAGTTCGCCAAGTTCCTCTATCTCGGCCCGTTCCTGTTCGGCTATGTTCCCGGCTTCTCACTTGATGGCTCGGCCAGCGACATCGCCATCACCTTCGTGCTGATCATCATTGGCACCTGGGCCTACTCCTGGTTCCTAAGCGGTATCTGGCTGGACTGGTTTTCAAGCAAAGAGAAAACTGCGTGATCCAATCCGCAATCGGGGACGCAATCATGGCCCAGGCTGAAGATGAACCACACGGTGACCTGACGACGCGCACACTTGCCATGCCCGCCGATGCAAACCCGAGCGGCGATATATTCGGCGGCTGGGTGCTCTCCCAGATGGATATTGCCGGCGGTATCGCCGCGGGACAGCGCGCTCAAGGCCGCGTAGCAACCGTCGCGATAAACGCTATGAGCTTCATTCGGCCCGTCAATGTCGGTGATGTTCTGTGTGTCTATACAGACATTGAACGAACCGGACGCACGTCGATTTCGGTTGGTCTTGAGGCATGGGCGCTTCGCGGCCGGATCGGTGAA
>JAEKFU010000562.1 GCA_016522385.1 Pseudomonadota bacterium | reverse complement strand
TTTTCCGCGCCGAAGACGCAAAGGCATTCAGTTTCGCCTCCAGATCCGGCCGAAATCTTGCACCCTTGGGCAGGTTTTTGAGCAGGCCCTCAGCATAACTCCGGTAAGCTGGAGAGGCCTCGACGGGCAAGTGCTGGCTGATAAGCAGGCACAGAGTGAAAAAAATGGAGGCGAATTTCAGCATATCGCGGCCGAACAATGTGGCAAAGCCTGGGTGACTCGCCGGTAACCTTGCGGTGCCAGCGTGATGGGAGGCGCAATTTCACGCAGCAATTTTCGGCGAATAGCATCGGGATAATCTTCGAACGTGTTGGCCGTTATCATGAACGCACCACTGCCACCAACTACATTCTGCCGATAGTAGGGCCCCAATGACGGCTCATCGCCGAGCACGACGAGACCATTGATCGTGACGTTCTCATAGATCAACTTGGCGCGAATGTCCGCCAATTCGCTGCCCTCGTTGTTGGGCCCGTCGCCGGATACATCTATGACACGCCGGCGGCAGCTGTCGGGCCGGATGGCGAACATTGCCCGGGAAAAGCGCAGGGCGTCACCAATCGCCGTGGAATAGTTTAGGAAAACCCGCGGACTGGCCTCGATAGCATCGGCGAAGCGTAACACCGAACTTTCATCGTCAAGCTTGGACCATGGTACGATCTGGCTTTGGTGCGGCTGGCCGCTCCATTGCACGACCGTTGCATAGACGTCGCCCTTGCGGCTGGTCGACCCAATGAGGTGGATAATATCGGATGAGCGGAAGGCGTCGGACAGGCCACGCATCTGCAGGGCATACTCGTCGCGATTGATGCTGCCGGACACATCAACGGCCAGAATGAGTTCCAGCTCACAGACAGTGTTCGATTGGGCAAAAGCATGGGGTGGCCGGATCAGGCACCCGAGAAGGCTCAACAGGACGGCTGAGATCAGAAACTGAAACCGGTACCACATCGGCGGATTATATGCCGTTTTCCGCCAGCTGTGCGATGAAATCAGCAACCACTTTGGTCGTAAGCGCCGGCTGGTCTCGATATGGTGCGTGGCCGCATTCTTCTATGAGCTCAAGCTTGATCGGCGCGGCACACTCGACTTCCAGCGCTGCCAGTTGGGCGCCTGTACCATATTCGTCATCAGCGCCCTGCAGCGCCAGAACCGGTACGGCGATTTTCGGCAAGTAAGACGTGATGTTCCATTTCCTGAACTTCGGGTTGAGCCAGGCGCCGTTCCAACCATTAAAGGCTTCTGTCGTATTGGGGCCGTGATACTTTTCCAGACTAGAACGCAGGGCACCGCTGTCAAATGCCCTGCGTGCCTTCGCAATACTCTTGATCGAAATGTCTTCAACGAAGAAATGTGGCGCCATCAACACCAGGCCGCATGCGGCATTCTGCTTTAGGCCGCCGGCATAGATCGTTGCGATCGACGCGCCGTCGCTGTGTCCTACAAGAACCGCACTTCCAACACCTGCGGCTGACAAAACCTGCGGCAGAACTTCAAGCGCTTCATCATGCATATAGCTTACCGGCCACGGCAGCCTACCAGCACCCGACCTGCCATAACCAGCCCGCGAATAACCAAACACGGCAAGGCCGGTTGCGGCATTTAACTGCGTGGGGAATTTCCGCCACATCGCACAACAGCCGAGGCCCTCATGCAGAAGAACGATGGTCGGTTTGCCGGTGCTTGAGCCCGCGCAGTACTGATATTCCAGCACCTTGCCGGCGGCATAAAGATATCCCTGTTCGCTGAGCTGCGGCACGGAGTTAGGACCAATTGATACTTACGGATGTGATGTTAGCGTGGCTTTATTATTAATAGCTTGCCACGAAACCCGCGGTGATGTGGCCCACTTCAAACCTTGGCGGGCAATGACCAGCGACAAACTTGGCTGCGTCCGGCACGGATTGTCCTGGATTGGCCCATCTTCGCACGATTCGTCGCCAGATATTCCCGGCATGTCCTTCCTCCACATGACGTGAAACGCCCTAGGCACGCAGCTTGAACCGTTGGATCTTGCCGGTTGCGGTCTTGGGCAGATCGTCCGTGAACTCGATCCATCGCGGATATTTCCAGGCGCCGACCGAGTTTTTGACATGTTCCTTCAATTCATCGAACAGGCCGTCAGGGTCAAAACCTTCATTGAGAACGACAAAGGCCTGAGGTTTGTTCAAGCCCTCATCATCCTCCTTGGCGACAACGGCCGCTTCAAGTACGGCTGGATGAGAGACCAGTGCCTGTTCAACTTCGAACGGTGATACCCAGATTCCGGAAACTTTGAACATGTCGTCTGTACGGCCGCAGTAATGGTAGTAACCGTCGGCATCAAGTGTGTATTTGTCGCCGGTTCGGGTCCAGCGACCTTCAAACGTAGCACGGGTCTTTTCGCGCTTGTTCCAGTAGCCATTGGCGGCTGAACCTCCGTCAACCAATAATTCACCTATGTCACCGACGTCCGGGTCGTCGCCGGCCTCATTGGCAAGCCGCAAAGCGTATCCCGGACAGGCCTTGCCGGATGTGCCATAGCGAACATCGTCAGGCCTGTTGGACAAGAATATGTGCAGCATTTCAGTCGAACCGATACCGTCGAGAATGTCGACCCCGAATTTCGATTTCCATGCGTTGCCCACCTCTTTGGGCAGCGCCTCACCGGCAGAGATGCACACCCGAAGCGCATTCGACCCGTTCTGTGGCGTGCAGTCAGGGTCTGCCAACATGGCAGCATACAACGTCGGCACGCCAAAATAGAGCGTCGGATTGTGGGTCTTGACGATCTCGAATACCGATTGCGGTGTTGGTCGGCCGGGAAACAACACCGTCGTTGCGCCAACCGACATCGGAAACGAAATGGCATTGCCGAGACCGTAGGCAAAGAACAGCTTGGCGGCGGAAAAGACGATGTCGTCTTTGGTGATACCCAGGACGCCCTGGCCATAATTCTCAGCCGTGTACATCATGCTGGAATGAACGTGACGTACGCCCTTGGGATCGCCGGTGGAACCGGATGAGTAGAGCCAGAATGCTTCTTCATCGGCAATTGTCGAAGCGGTGTCGCACTCATCGCTCTCTGCGCTCAGCAGTTCGGTGAGGTTGCGATGTGGACTGCTGTCACCGCCAACGACGACGACATGTTTCAAGGCTGCAGCCTGATCGAGGATCGGTTCGACGGCCGGCAGAAGCTCGGCCGAGACAAAAAGGGCTTCGGCGCGACTATCGTTCAGCATGTAGT
>JAEKFU010000483.1 GCA_016522385.1 Pseudomonadota bacterium | reverse complement strand
CAGTTCCCCTCACCGTCTGCGAACACCTGAACTTCGATGTGGCGCGGCGCTGAAACGAACCGCTCGATCAACACACGAGCATCGCCAAATGCAGCTTCAGCCTCACGCCGGCATGCCGCCAATGCGTCACCAAACTGTTTGGCTTCTTCAACACGGCGCATGCCGCGACCACCACCGCCGGCGACCGCCTTAATGAGTACCGGATACCCGGTCTCATCGGCCATTGCAGCAAGGTGACCATCTTCTTGATTGTCGCCCCGATATCCGGGTACGACGGGAACGCCGGCCTTTTCCATCAAATCCTTGGCTGCATCCTTCAGCCCCATTGCCCGTATCGCTTTTGCCGGCGGCCCGACAAAAACGACTCCATCCCGCTCACACGCTTCGGCGAATTCGGCATTCTCCGACAAGAACCCGTAACCGGGATGAACGCATTCAGCACCGCTCGCGCCCACAACCTCCAGTATACGCTCGCCATCTAGGTAGCTTCTTGCGGCTTCGGCCGGACCGATCAGATGGGCTTCATCGGCCATGCGCACATGCAGGGCATCAGCATCGGCTTCGGAATAGACTGCGATTACGCGCATGCCCAAGCCACGCGCCGAGCGTGCGATTCGGCAGGCAATCTCGCCACGATTGGCTATGAGCACTGACCCTAGCATGACGTCCATATGTCACCGTTCCACCGTCAATATCAACGCGGCAAACCAACGATGTTTACAACTACATTCTAAAGACGCCGAACCGCGTGTCCGCGACCGGCGCATTCAGGGTGGCCGAAAAAGCCAGCCCGAGCACATCGCGCGTCTCACCGGGTGTGATGACGCCATCATCCCACAACCTGGCCGATGCGTAATAGGGATGGCCTTCATGTTCGAACTGGTCAAGTATCGGTTGCTTGAACTCCGCTTCCTCCTCATCAGACCAGGCTCCGCCGCCGGCTTCGATATTGTCCCGCTTTACCTGCGCAAGCACCGAGGCTGCCTGCGGCCCACCCATCACCGAAATACGGCTGTTTGGCCAGCTGAACAAAAACCGTGGCGAATAGGCGCGTCCGCACATACCGTAGTTACCGGCACCGAATGAGCCGCCAATGATCACGGTCACCTTGGGTACCTTGGCACAGGCCACCGCTGTCACCAGCTTGGCACCGTCCTTGGCGATACCACTGGCCTCATATTTCTGCCCGACCATGAAACCGGAAATGTTCTGCAAGAACAGCAGCGGAATCTTTCGCTGACAGGCAAGCTCGATGAAGTGTGCGCCCTTAAGTGATGATTCCGAATAAAGAATACCGTTATTGGCAATGATGCCGACCGGTATCCCCCAGGTTCGCGCAAAACCGGTTACCAGGGTCGTGCCGTAAAGTTTCTTGAATTCGTCGAATTCCGATCCGTCTACGAGCCGTGCGATCACTTCGCGTACATCATAGGATTTGGCAAAACTGTCCGGAATTATACCGCCGATAGTCTCGGGCTCGTATATGGGCGGCACAGGTTCATGAATGGCAATATTCGGCTGCTTCTGCCGGTTGAATCCGGCAATGACCTCACGCACGATACTGAGCGCGTGGGTATCATCGACAGCATAGTGATCGGCAACACCAGATTGCCGAGCATGCACATCTGCCCCGCCGAGATCCTCTGCAGAGACTTCTTCACCGGTCGCTGCCTTGACCAGCGGCGGGCCAGCCAGAAAGATCGTGCCCTGCTGGCGCACGATGATCGTTTCATCCGACATTGCCGGAACATAGGCACCGCCCGCCGTGCACGAGCCCATGACGCAGGCGATCTGCGGTATGCCTACCGCCGACATGTTGGCCTGATTGTAGAATATTCGTCCGAAATGCTCACGGTCAGGAAACACCTCAGTGTGGTTCGGCAGGTTGGCGCCGCCAGAGTCAACCAAATAGATGCATGGTAGATTGTTCTGCATCGCGACCTCTTGCGCCCGCAGATGCTTCTTAACCGTCATTGGATAGTAGGTGCCGCCCTTGATCGTTGCATCGTTGCACACGATCACGCATTCAACGCCGCTGATCCGGCCAATGCCGGTGATCACGCCGGCGGAGTGAATGTCGTCGCCATACATGTTAAAAGCCGCCAGCGGAGACAATTCGAGAAACGGCGTCCCGGGATCACATAACTGATTGACCCGGTCCCGAGGCAACAGTTTGCCGCGCGACAGGTGCCGCTCGCGCGCGCGCTTGGAGCCGCCGACCGCAATTTTCGCCCGTTTGTCCCGCAAATCGGCAACAAGCTTGCGCATTACCGCAGCATTTGCGCCAAATTCCTCACTCGATGCCGATACGGCACTTTCCAAAACAGCCATGTGCCCGATCCCCGCCGCTAAACCTCTTCTTCTTCGACGACCCACGGCTCTTGGCGCGCCGCCGTCTCCCAGGCCTTCCAGGACCTTAAAGCCATCATCGTGTCCATGTAAGAGCGTACCGCACAATCGTTGCACAACTCATAGACATGAAACCGGTTGACCACCGGAGCATACATGGCATCGGCATTGCTGAATTGACCGAACAGGAACGGCCCGCCGGACTCATCAAGTGCCGATTCCCAGATCGCCGCGATCCGTTGCACATCTCCCCGAACGGCTGAATTGACCTCCAGCGCGTCGACCGGACGGCGCATGTTCATCGGGCAACTAGCCCGCAGCGCGCCGAATCCTGCATGCATTTCGTTGCAGATTACTCTTGCCCTGGCCCGCGCAGCCGAATTCTCGGGCCATAGACAAACATCCGGAAACGCTTCGGCCAAGTACTCCATGATGGCCAGGCTCTCCCACAACACCAGCCCGTCATGTTGCAAGACCGGCACTCGTCCGGTCGGTGAAAATTCCAAGAAATGCCGATTATGGTTTGCCTCATCGAACGGCGAAACCGTCTCCTCGAACTCAATGCCGACCGCAGACATTGCCAGCCATGGCCGAAACGACCAGGAAGAGTAGTTCTTGTTGCCGATAATTAGATGTGGAACGGTCAATTTTCTGTCCTTGTCTTGGGTCTGTTGATAGTCAGGCCTGCTGTGAAGGTGCAGCCCATTTTGCCGCCGACTAACTTGGAGTGCGCAGCAGTGCCACCTCGTCAAGCCGCTCAAAGCGATGCCCAGGCGAGAAAAGGATCACGTTCCCTTAAGAATTTTTCAGAATTGGCCCTTCGTCCGGGGTATTCGTCGTCGAAAATCCCAGCATGTCCTTACTCCTCGCACCACAAGCGTCTGTTCCAATCCTGTCAAACCAGCGCCATAACCTTGATTGTCAGCAGGCCCAAGTGCCCGCCTGCACCCTGCACGGCTTGATGCCTCGCACCGCAGCGGAAATTGTCCACACTGCAGGCCCTAGATTTTCTCCGGCGCATTCGGATGCGGTTCAATCGGCGCTTCGGCTTTCTTCCACTCGGAGAAACCACCAGTCAGGTTATGCACCGGCTTCAGGCCCATGTGCTGGGCGACCTGCGTTGCAAGTGCCGATCGCAGGCCACCGGCGCAGCAGAAGATGAACGCCCGGTCTTCGGCAAAAACGGGTTTGTGATAGGGGCTTTCCGGATCTATCCAGAATTCAAGCATGCCGCGCGGCGCATGCAGCGCCCCGGGAATGCGCCCATCGCGCCACAACTCGCGTATATCCCTGATATCGACGATTAAGGCTTCGCCGCTGTCATGCAGCTCTCTTGCCTCTTCAACGGTCACTTCGCTGATCTCGCTACGCGCTTGATCACACAGTTGTTTGTAACCGACTGTGATGGTCTGCGGCATGGCGTCATCCTTTTCCTTGAGCCGCGCGCCAGGCCTCATACCGGGCTTTGGTCGCATCATTCGGCGGGTAGAGTCCCGGTAGCTTTGCGCCCGATTGCACTTCGCTGACCAGCCAGCCTTCGAGTTGCTCCTGCTGCGGCCCAAGATTGACGACATCGTCGATGAGTGCCGCTGGAATCACTACGGCACCATCAGCGTCTGCCACCACAACATCACCCGGAACAACCGCCACACCACCACAGCCGATCGTCTCTTGCCAGCCGACGAAGGTGAGCCCCGCGATCGACGGCGGCGCGGCGACACCGGCACACCACACCGGCAGTCCGACTTCCTCGACCCCAGCTGCATCGCGCATGACACCGTCGGTGACCAGTGCCTGCAGCCCGCGCTCCTTCATACGGGCGACAAGAATGTCGCCAAAAATTCCGGCATCGGTGAACCCCATTGCATCGATCACGGCTATAGCACCTTGCGGCATGTCTTCTATGGCATGCCGTGTGGAGATCGGGCTCATCCAGCTTTCCGGTGTCGCCAGGTCCTCGCGCATCGGTACGAAGCGCAACGTAAAGGCCTCACCGGCCACCCTTTTCTGCCCGTCGGCGAACGGCATCGGTCCCCGCATCCAGGTATTGCGAATGCCCCTTTTTAGCAAGATGGTCGTAATGGTTGCTGTGGTGAGGTCGCGCATGATCGCAAGCTGGTCAGCAGTCGCCATATGGTTCCCTTCTCGATGTCTCAAAACCGCTCTGGCCATTGGGGCGAATGCCATCCGTACCTGCCGCCGTTGATCAGTACTCGGGCAACTGTCGACCAAATTGCCGGCGCATTTGTGATAACCGAATGCAACTCTACACAAAAGCACAACCGACATGCATTCAAAACGCCCCACGGCTGTGCATCGTGGAAATATATGGGATCATGAAACGATCTTCAGGCATAGCGACCGCATCGATACCCATATGAACCTTCCGCGGGCTTGACCTGTGGGTCCTGCCCACCGCGAACTCTGAGCGTGTGCGGCATGGATCCATAGGTCAAGCCCGAGAACGTCAGAGTGGATTACCGTCCAACGTTTACCAGCGCAGCAAGGCAGGCGCCAAGCCCCGTCGGGCTTGACGCCACCTGGGACTCTATTGCTTGAGCGGTTGCAACGCTGCGACCGATTTGGCCAATCGCACCAAATTGATGAATTCGGCACGGTAGCCGAACTGGTCTTCGCCCTTGGCGCCCTGTGCCAGCTTAATCACATCGTCATAGCTGTAGGTTCCGGTAAAACGGCCACCGCGCAACAGTTGGCCAAAGGCGGCAACGGAGGTGGCAAAACGTGCTTCGGTCGAAGCTGCGGAGATACCGTCAACTTCCAGCGCCCGTGTAACCGGTGTCGTGATCAAGGTGCTGATGTCGCTATCCGGCAATTTGTAGCGCAGCTTCAAGAAGGCATACTCATCGCCCTTGCCAGTGTTGGTCCTCGGCTCGGCCGCATCCTGATATCTCAGATCATCTACCAGCCGGCCGGCCGATCCCACCGGGGTGATTTCATAGATTGCCGTCACCGCATGGCCGGCACCGATGTCACCCGCGTCGACCTTGTCATTGTTGAAGTCTTCGCGCTTCAACAGCCGCGTCTCGTAACCGATCAGCCGATATTCGGACACCGTCTGCGGATTGAACTCGATCTGGATTTTCACGTCCTTGGCAATCGTGAACAGGGTCGATCCAGCTTCTTCAACCAGCACCTTTCTCGCTTCCGATAGATTGTCGATATAGGCTGCATTGCCGTTGCCGTTCTGGGCCAGCGTCTGCATAAGTTCATCATTGTAATTGCCCATGCCGAAGCCCAACACGGACAGGGTAATCCCGGTCTTGCGCTTGCGCTCGATATAGCTCTTCAGCTCATCCTTGTTGGTGATACCGACATTGAAATCGCCATCCGTTGCAAGAATGACCCGGTTGACACCCTCCTTGTCGAAATTTTGCTCAGCCAGCTGATAGGCCTGGCGTATGCCTTCGGCACCAGCGGTCGAGCCGCCTGAGCGCAGCCGGTCGAGAGCGGCAAGGATCTTTGTCTTGTCTTTGACCTTGGTTGGTTCGAGGACCGTGCCGGCGCTGCCTGCATAGGTGACGATAGAGATCGTGTCGTCTGGCTGCAGACTCGTCAGCAGCAGCTTGAAAGAGTTGCGCAGCAGGGGCAGCTTGTTCGGTGCGTTCATAGATCCAGAAGTGTCAATCAGAAACACCAAATTGGAGCGCGGCTTGTCGGTCTTGGGCAACTGATAGCCCTTGATGCCGATATGCACCAGCTTGGTATTGGTGTTCCAGGGCGTCGGCATCACCGAGACGTGGGTTCGGAACGGTTCCGACTTGTCTTTGGGCGGCTCATAGGCGTACGGGAAATAATTGATCAGCTCTTCGACCCGCACCGCATCCTTCTGCGGCAGCACATTGTTGCTGATCGAGGCCCGCATGAACGAATAGGACGCCGTGTCGACATCGATGGAGAACGTCGAGACCGGATCTTCCCTCACAACCTTGATCGGGTTTGGAGTGATACCTTCAAACTTGTCGCGGCCCTGGTCTTGATAATACCGCTTGTTCTGCACATCGCCCGGCTGCTGGATGCGGCGATAGGCATGTTGTTCAGCAACGACAGTGCCTGAAACCGGAGGCGCCGCAAATCTAGCCATTCCAC
>JAEKFU010000424.1 GCA_016522385.1 Pseudomonadota bacterium | reverse complement strand
ACCCACGACGGCAGCCTCCGATACCTGCGCGTGCGCAACAAGTGCACTTTCAATCTCTGCTGTGCCCAATCGATGTCCGGAAACGTTGATGACGTCGTCAACGCGACCGGTAATCCAGTAGTAGCCGTCGGCATCTCGCCTGCAGCCGTCTTCGGTATTGTATTTTCCTGGAAACGCAGAGAAATAGGTCTTTATGAAGCGCTCGTGGTCTCCATAAACAGTTCGCATCTGCCCGGGCCAGGAGTCGGTGATGCACAACGTACCTTCGCAAGCACCGTCCAAGACATTGCCTTCAGTGTCGACAATCTGCAATTGGATGCCGAAGAACGGCCAGGCCGCCGAACCGGGCTTCAGGTCGGTGGCGCCGGGCAATGGTGTGATGATGATACCGCCAGTTTCGGTTTGCCACCAAGTATCGACGATCGGACAGCGCAAGTCACCGATAACGCGGTAATACCATTCCCAGGCCTCGGGATTGATCGGCTCGCCGACAGTGCCCAGAACCCGCAGTGACGCACGGCTCGTCGACACGACCGGCTCATCGCCCTTCTGCATTAGGGCACGGATCGCCGTCGGTGCTGTGTAGAAAATGTTCACGTTGTGCTTATCGACGACCTGCCAAAATCTGGAATAGTCAGGGTAGTTCGGCACGCCTTCAAACATGAGCGTGGTCGCGCCATTTGCCAAAGGGCCGTAGACGACATAACTGTGTCCCGTTACCCAGCCGACGTCTGCCGTGCACCAGTAAATTTCGCCTTCATGGTAGTCAAAAACGTACTGGTGGGTCATCGCAGCATAGACCAGGTAACCACCCGTCGTATGCAGCACGCCTTTCGGCTTTCCCGTTGAACCGGACGTGTAGAGGATAAACAACGGATCTTCGGCGCCCATTTCTTCGTAGGGGCAATCTGCCGCAACGTCCTTTGCTGCTTCGTGATACCAGACGTCCCGACTCTCATCCATCGCGACGTCCTCACCGGTACGCTTAACGACAATGACGCGGGAGACCTCGAGTCCCCGCACCTTCTTGATCGCATCATCGACATTGGCCTTTAGCGGCACTTTGCGGCCGCCTCGAAGACCCTCATCGGCCGTGACCACGACACCTGACCTGGCATCGGTTATTCGCCCGGCAAGGGCATCGGAAGAAAAACCGCCAAAAACAACCGAATGGATGGCGCCTATTCGTGCGCACGCGAGCATCGCGTAGGCCGCTTCCGGAATCATCGGCATGTAGATTGAGACGGTATCACCCTTTGTTACGCCCGATGATTTGAGCACGTTCGCAAATCGGCAAACCTCTGCATGCAACTGCCTATAAGTAATATGTTTGGATTGGCTCGGGTCGTCGCCTTCCCAGATGATTGCCGTTTGATCGGCTCGAGAATCCAGGTGACGATCAATGCAATTCATAGCGACGTTTGTCGTTCCGTCCTCGAACCACTTTATCGAAACATCCGGTGGTCCGAATGTGGTGTTCTTGATCTCGCTATACGGCTTGATCCAGTCGATGCACCTGCCGTGCTCGCCCCAAAACCCGTCGGGGTCCTCGACCGAGCGTTGATACATTTCGCTATATTTGACACGGTCAACATGACCGCGAATTTTCCACTCGTTGAGAACGGGATAGGGCTGCTTGTCCATCAGGCCTCTCCTTGACATATTTGGAACTTGGAAACGAACTGCCCAAGGGCGAACCAGAACTGCCAGAGAGCGAAATCGCCTACAAAAACATTGCCAAATGAAAGCGTCGACCGCATTGCGCTGGATCAATCAAACGGGGATGACGGGTCGAATTCGGCACATTGACGGGATTTGACATTTCCATCAAAAACTCTCGTCGGCCTTTTGATCCGCATCAATGCCAATGCTGTTGAATGCATGATAGCGGTCCGACTGGTATTGCAATTCGTCGGCGCTTGCCGGCGTTTGGCCAACTAACCGCACAAAAAAAGTGCGATGCGTAGTATCAACAGGAATAAGAGTATGTCTTACTATTCTGGTGCCCTAAACCGTGCCATTGAAGTGTTTGGCTCCAAGGAGCGGGCAGAAGAATGGCTGGAGAAGATGTGTGCCGAACTCGGCTCAGCACCGAAGGAACTACTGAATACCAAAGAAGGCTACGACCGTGTGCTCAGGCACTTACATTCAGTCGACTTGGCACTGCACATGGACTAACGTCCGTTGGATTGGCAAGCTTTCTTCTGTCTGCAGATCGGAATTACCTGGCATCATATGGTTGCATCAGTGGCAAGGCGGATGATCAAATTTCCGAGTTCAAATGAAACTGGTGCCGCGGGGGTGAAGTGGTTTGGCCGCTGGGAAACATTGTCAATTCCTAACCCTTTGCAGGGTGCTGGCAGACAAATGTGGATCCGCCGCAGTGATGTGCGATCAAGATCGAGTTGTGTGGTTTCAGCGCAGCAATGGCCGGCAAAGTACGACCGCGGTGCATTGGGGGAGACGGCGGCATAATGGATCCCATATTGATTTGCGGCGGCGGTATCGGCGGCCTGAGCGCGGCGATCGCGCTTGTCCGCGCGGGTATGCCCGTCAAGGTCCTCGAACAGGCGCCGTCCTTCAGCGAGGCAGGGGCTGGTATAGAGATCGGGCCGAACGCGGCACGCCACCTCGCCACGTGGGGACTTAAGGAACTGATCTCAGCGTTTTCGAACGAACCTGAGGGCATCCAAGTCTACGATGGATTAAAGGGCGACCTCTTGACCACAGTCCCGCTCGGCAAGTTCGTCCGTGATCGTTACGGCTCGCCATACTTGGTCATCCATCGCAAACATCTGCAATACTGCTTGCTGGAAGCCGCAGTCGAACTTGATGGGCTCGAAATCGAGACCGGCTTCAAACTTACGCACGTGGAGGTACAGCTCGATGGCGTGACCGCCAAGTCCGAGGCCGGTGGCACGGCGCAGGGACGTGCGCTGGTTGGCGCCGACGGGCTGTGGTCGACTGTTCGCGGTTGCATTTCAGACGACGAACCCCAGCCATCCGGCGTGACCGCATGGCGCGCTCTGCTGCCCACCGCCAGAACCCCTGAAACCGCAGACAAGCCATATATAGGACTGCATCTCGGTCCCCATGGACACGTCATTCACTACTCCCTCGAAGCCGGTAAGAGCACAAACGTGGTTGCCATGATCAAGGAGACGATTAACTTCGACGGCTGGGCCTCGCCGGGCAAGCGCGATGATCTGCTGCCATATTTTGACGCTTGGAGCGATCGGGTCTTCGAGTTGCTGGAGCGGTCCAAAGATTGGCACAAGTGGACCGTAATGAGCATGGATCCTTTGGAGCGATGGGGCAAGGGGCTAGTCACGCTGATTGGCGATGCGGCACATCCAATCGAACCTTTTATGGCTCAGGGGGGCGCTGCCGCGATTGGGGACGCGGCATCGCTTGCCAAAGCCGTAGCCGCCCAACCGGATGACATCTCGAAGGCGTTTAGGGCCTATGAGGCAACCCGACAGACGCGCGCCACGCGCATCCAGAAAGCTTCGCACCAACGCGGCCGGATCTATCACCTGTCCGGGCCGATGCGCTGGACGCGCAATCAATTGCTGCGCCGGCAGGCCCCTGAAACGCTCCTGACGCACTACGATTGGCTGTATAGTCCTGTTAAGTGAGAAATTCTGCGGGTGGCCGTCTGGTTGACCCAGTATGACCGGTAACAACACAGAGCACCAACGAGAGCGGAAGTGGCTGACGGGATTTTGGCGATTTGTCATTGTCCCGTGACGAAAAACCACCGACCTGACAAGACTACCGACCTGACATGTAAGAGATTGAGAACTTCCCGCTCATCTGCCCCAGCGATCAACCACTCACAACACAGCCCCAAAAATTGCTCCCCTCGATGCCCAAAGCAATCAAAGGGCTAGCGGCATCTCGCTAACCCTTTGTTTTAATTGGTCGGAGTGGCGAGATTTGAACTCACGACCCCCTGCTCCCGAAGCAGGTGCGCTACCAGGCTGCGCTACACTCCGATGCCTGTGAAACGTTAGATTTTTCTTGCAGGTTTGCCGGCTTTCGTCAACTGGCAGCTGGTGAATTTGGATCAGGATCACGTCCTGTCAACGCCATCACAACGTCTTGCTTGTGACTCAAAGCAGTCAACTCAACCTGCAATGGTGTCGGATCGAGCCCACAGGCCTACGCATGCGGGCTTCAGTTAACGTGCGTAACTTAGAGGACAAGACCATGGTTAGACACACCAAATTCGGCATGACAGCCACCGCAATCGTCGCGGTTACGGCGCTCGCCGCTGCCACAACGCCAGCCTCGGCCGGTGCCAAGTTCGATTTTCATTTTGGCGTGCCCATCTATGGTGGCTTCGGTTACATCGACCACGGTTACAGTTACCCGCATTATGTGGTCCCACGCTACCAGGCTGCGCCTGACTACTATGACGAACCCGTTGTTTACCGAAACCCGTGCCGACGCCACTTGCAGCGATATGATGACACGGGCCGCAAAAAGTTTCTGCGCCGGTACCACCGTTGCATGGAGTACTATTACTAGGTCAGTCATTCCCAACAAAGCCGGCACCTGTCCGCTGTCCCGCGCAACCACCCGATGCCAGGGTAGCCTTGGGG
>JAEKFU010000390.1 GCA_016522385.1 Pseudomonadota bacterium | reverse complement strand
AGCGGCTATGGATTGTTTAACCTGCGCCGGCGCCCGGAGATCCTCAAGGCCTTTCTTGGATTCATAGTTCCCAGCCTTGTTATCTGCGTGGCGGTCGGCATACTGAGGCCGCACCTATCTTATCGGTATGTGCTGTACCCTACCTTTACAATCCTGCCCGTTCTGTTTGTTTGCGGTTCGATTGCGCTGTCCGGCAAGATCAAGCTGCATGCGGCGTTTCCGCCAGCCTGCTTCGTTATCGTGATGACCATCTATACAGTGAGCTTCAACAGTCTTGATACCCGCCGAAACGGCTTTCGCCTTCAACTGGATGAGCCGTCAAGACAGTTGATGGGTTTTCTCAGCGGTCTACCAGACGATAGTTTGCTAGCCGCATGGCCTGCCGGCGAACAGACTGATTTGATTCCGTATCTCACGGGCAAGCCACTCCTGGTCACCTTCAAGGCGCACTACGCTTCCTACAAGAACCACGTTCTTAACATGCGGTCACGGATGAACGACCTCACCGATGCCTATCTTGCAGTCGACAACGCGCCGCTGGTTAAATTGTGGTGTAAGTGGCAAGTCGACTTTGTTGTCGTTGATCGCGAACATTTTACCAATGAGGACAAGGCGCCCAGTTACTTTGCACCGTTCAATAAGCGTATTGAGAGCATTCTGGCCGGCGCAGAACGCACGAAAATGATCCTCCACGTTCCGCCAAAGAATTCGATTGTTTTCGAGGCTGGCCGGTTTATTGTCGTTGATCTGAAATTACTCTCTTATGGTAGAAGCTGCCCCCAATAGAGTGAATTCTGTACGGAGTGACTTAGTACGGGATCTTACGTTTTATTGTTGGCAGTGCGCCCCGATGGTGCGGATCACCAGTGGAGGAGGGTTCCGGATTGGTAGTTATCAGTAGATCCGGTAGCTGATGAGCAGCGTGGTCTGGTAATCGACCCAACTGAAGCCTCGTGACAAAGGTCGCCATTGGCGATTAAGCAACCCTGCTCCGCTTTTGGCCAAAAATTTTCGAAGAACAAAAACAGCGCTGCCCGGTTCGACCTAATCGCAGCTATGTTTGCTGACCCGCGAATCGGTGCGTGCGCAGTTTAATTTCAAACCAACCAAATTCGTCTACGGCTTAGCACAGCGCCAAGCGCCGGTACCGTCTTTAGGCCCGGTGCTCGTTGATAGCCCAGCAATTGCTGATGCACTGCAAGGTTATTTTGCGAATTGGCCGATGCGCTCATCTGCGTACAAACAGTCGCTTCACGGGTGTTGCATGCCTTGAAGGATTACATTTCAACGGTGCAACTTGCAGAGCCTGAAATTATCCATCACAATGACACAGATCCCTATTACAGTAAGCCATGGAAGCCATCGAGAATGCCGCTTATGTCTCTGTCGGCAGGGCCTGCGGGTTTGCCGGGTTGGGTATCTCTTGCGTCATCTTCGGATTGGCATTTGCGCCGGTCTTGGCTGCACAGACCGGTGGAAGTTTGTGTCTGGGAGTGGCTCTCATCCTCGTCTTTTGCGCCTGGCGCGCGCCTCGCAGGTCATACAAGTGTACCGAGCTTTGGCTGATCCTGGCAAAGGACAAGAGGCCGCCGGCACGGATTGCCCAGCGGGTCATCAGCGCTGCACTGCGTGAAGCTTATCTGTGGTTCGCGCAACAATCGGCGATTATCGCCATGGTATTGTTGGCAACGGCAGTGGCCCTGAGGTTCCTGGGTGTCAGTCCAGCCTAAACGTACACCTAAACAGCTTTGATCCTAAGCGCCTGTTGTTGCTCCGGCGGCGCCTGCTGCTGGTCGACAAAGCTGTCGAAGGCAGCCCAGAACTGTTCGCGAAACTGGTCTCGTTCATTGAGGAGTTCGTGGCGGGCGTTTTCGATCTTAACAACGGCAATGCCAGGAACGCATTCGGCTAGCGTGAATGCGGCAGATGTCGACACGACGGTGTCGGCGCCAGCGGTAACGAACAGAACCGGCGTGCGCAGTTTTTCAGCCTTTGATAGTCTCGATAGGCTGTCAATCGAATTGATGGC
Source organism: Pseudomonadota bacterium (assembly GCA_016522385.1). GTDB lineage: Bacteria > Pseudomonadota > Alphaproteobacteria > Rhizobiales > Aestuariivirgaceae > JABDJG01. The sequence continues at coordinate 5,550 of JAEKFU010000390.1, read as the reverse complement.
GGCATTCAGCCAACCCATGGTCGGTCCGCCGACACCCAATTGCGGGGCCGTTTCAAGCGTACGCGCGTCGCGTGAGAAACGGCTGATGTCTGAAGTCAAAGGATTGCCTGGAAAATCGGCAACACGCAGTGGCCGGCGACTTTGGCCGGGTACGAATATCCAACCCAGGCCGCAAAGCGTCGCCAGCACGGCAGCTGTACGGATCATCGGCGCCGGCAATAGCCGTTTGGCCAAGCCGACAAATGGTGAGGATATGACGACCTTGTCGAACCAGGTGTGCTTGTGCAGCGATCTGAGCAGAATCTGGCCGCCCGTCGAATGGGCCAGCGCATGGTAGGGCGGTGGACAGTCGGGCAAAACAATCTCGGTCATGAAGGCGTTGAAATCGCGATCATAGAAGCGGAAGCTCGAAATATGACCACGCAGCGGGTTGCGCAAAAGCCTTTGCGAGCCGCCTTGGCCGCGCCAATCGAGGATGGCAACGGCATAACGACGTGCCGTAAGGTCGTTTATGGTTTCAAAATACCGCTCGATAAAATCCGCTCGGCCCGGAAAGATGCACACCGTCCCGCGTTGGCCGGGCGGTCCATTGCTACGGGCATAGCGAATAGTAAGGCCATCGGCGGTTTTTAGCTCGCCGACTTCCAGTCCGTGCGGCAGTTCGTTACCGGGTAGGCCGATCAGCTTCATATGTATCACTTTGAAGGGTCGTGAGGATGGCAACATCGCTAGATGAGAACTGAACGCTGTTTAGACCACACGACCAGCAGCAGCAAGCAACCTGTAGGCCGCCGGCCATCTGAATGAACTTTTTTGTGCCTGTATGTTAGTTGCGTTTGACTTCGGTAAGTTCACCACTTGCAGCCGATAGCCTAATGGTGAAAGGCTTTCCATCGCGTTTGGCAGCAAAGTCGTAACTCTTACCGCTGCAGCTCTTGGCTTCGATGTCGGAAAACCCGAAACCGGCAACGATTTCTTGTGCCTGCTGACAGCTGATCCGGCCCTTAGGCGTTTTCTTATCTGGGGCAGCTGCCGGCTTATCCTGGCTGGTTGTTGACGGATTGCTGGGACGCAGTGTGGCCGCCTTACGCTCGCTCGTGCTGGTCTTCGGCGGACTATTGTCGCGCGGTGTCGTTGCCTCGGGTGTACCAAGCGTCGACAGTCTACTCTGCTCAACTGTTGATGGTTCATCCAGGCTGTCAATTGTCACTGGATAGTCCGAGTCGGGTTTCTCGCGAGGGACAGGGACATTGGTCAGTCGCCGGCGCTGTTGGCGCTTGCGGGCCAGATCGTTGCGAATCCGCTTCCTGCGCCAACGCTTACTGCGCTCGGCCCTGCGTTGTTGCAGATACTCTTCTTCAAGTCGCTCTTCTTCGTCCAGATATTGCGGTTCTTCATGATAGACCCGCGGCCGACGGCGTTGCTGCCAACGCCGCGGGGCATAATAGTTGAAAGTTTCGTCCTCGTACTGGCCATAGGCATCAAAGAACCAGTGGCGGCGATGGTCGGCATTCGCGTCAGCAGCCAGGACTGCAGGGAGCGCCGCACCAACAAATAGGCCCATTATCGTCAATCGCAAAGACACGATATCCGTCCTCCAGAATTCGGGTATAGGCGAATGGCCGTCCACCGCTTAGTCCCATTCTCACCCCGTCCCTCATTAGAGCTTCAGATTGCGGCAACATCGCGACTTTGGTTAAGGGACCGTTGCATGCACAATTCCGGCAGAAATACCTGAAAACCTGTAAGATTCAGTTAGGTGATTCGCGTCTGCGCGCAGCCGACATTCGGCGAAAGATGGTGGAAACTTGCCATACCGGCCCTTGAATAATCGTCGTAGTGATATCAAATGTATATGCAAGAATAAAAGATATTCTCGGGCAGTGCTGAGTGTCGGTGCATATTTGGAAGATCATAATTTGGAAGGAGATATTCTATGCTTGAGGGCGCTAGCGTATTCGCATTAATTTTACTTGTTCTGGTTGTAATTACTATTTTCCAGGGCATTCGCATCGTGCCTCAAGGTTACAACTATACAGTTGAACGATTTGGTCGATACACCAAAACGCTGGAATCAGGTCTCGGATTGATCGTGCCGTTCGTTGAGCGAATCGGATCGAAGATGAACATGATGGAACGGGTTCTTGAGGTGCCCAGCCAGGAGGTCATTACCCGGGACAACGCAATGGTGCAGGTGGATGGCGTGGCCTTCTTCCAGGTGCTCGATGCTGCTAAGGCGACCTATGAGGTTAACGAGCTGGAAAACGCCATTCTCAACATTACCATGACCAACATCCGTACGGTGATGGGTTCGATGGACCTCGATATGTTGTTGTCACAGCGTGACGATATCAACCACTCGATTCTGAATGTTGTTGACCAGGCATCGACGCCGTGGGGCGTGAAGATGACCCGCATTGAAATCAAGGATATCAATCCGCCACGCGATCTGGTCGATGCGATGGCGCGTCAGATGAAGGCTGAACGTGATAAACGCGCTTCTATTCTGGAGGCTGAAGGCAAACGGCAGTCGGCAATCCTGGAGGCCGAAGGTGAGAAGCAGTCGACCGTCCTGGAGGCTGAAGGCCGTAAGGAAGCTGCTTTCCGCGATGCTGAGGCGCGCGAACGGCAGGCCCAGGCGGAGGCAAATGCGACAACGGCCGTGTCCGAGGCCATCGCCACCGGCGATGTGCAGGCGATCAACTACTTTGTTGCCAACAACTACATGAAGGCGCTGGAGTCCCTGGCCACATCGCCAAACCAGAAGGTTTTGATGCTGCCGCTTGAAGCCTCCTCGGTTATTGGCTCAATAGCCGGAATCTCTGAGATTGCAAAGGAAGCCTTTGGCGATGATGGGCCGGGCGGCGGCACAGCGCCAAGAGCACCGGTACGCAAAAGATCTGCCGGTTCGGTGCCGAAGGTCTCGCAACCGGGTTAAGAGCTGCAATAGCCCGGGACGGAATTGCAAGATGAGGAAAAATCATGAATGAGCTGCTTTCAATCTTTGGCGGTTGGACATGGTGGATTCTTGCCTGTGTTCTGTTGATCCTTGAACTTCTGGCCCCTGGTGTTTTCCTCATGTGGCTCGGCTTTGCCGCTGCAGCAGTGGGTCTCATCGAGCTGGTGTTCGATATGTCCTGGCAGGTGGAGATCACAGTCTTTGCGGTCCTGTCGATTGTCTTCGTGCTGGTCGGTCGGCCATGGATCATTAAGCGTCAGCAGGTCGATACCGATCAACCTAATCTCAACAAACGGATGTATGAATTCGTCGGCCGGCGCTATGTACTTGAAAAGGCGATCGTTAATGGCCGTGGGCAGATTCGAATTGACGATACCTTGTGGGATGTCGTTGGACCCGATCTGGCAGAGGCCTCATGGGTCGAGGTCACGGGTGTGGAGGGATTGCGGTTGACGGTCGAGGCCGCGCCGGAATAGGTCGGAACGCGGCGCTCAACCTGGATTGACGAACCACAAGACGGCTGACGTTGTGAACAGCGACAGCGCCGTGCCGAGGGCGATGGCGCCGGAGACTGGTGCGACGGCCGCATTATACCTGCTGGCAAACAGATAGGCATTGACGCCAGGGGGCAGGGAGGCGAACAGGATGACTACGCCGGCTTCGACGGGTGATAGCTGAAAGATTGTGGTGACCAGCACGGCGGCCAGCAACGGGAACAGCATCAACTTCAAGACAAGAAGCACGGCGACGCCGCGTACGTTGCCCTTGAATCCGAAGGCGACCAGCGACAGGCCGAGAGCGAACAGGGATGTCGGAATTCCGGCCTGGCCGAGCAGATCAATTGTGCGATCAACCACCGTGTTGAGGCCGAGGCCTGTCGCTCGCCACAACGAGCCGGCAATTATCGCCATGACAATTGGATTGCGGATCAGATCATTGACCAGGCCGCGAAGGATGGTGAGAAGCGACGCGTCAGCCTTTTGTCCTGACAGCTCGGCGCGCAAAGTTGCGGCAGCCCATTGGATCGGGGAGTGAATGGACAATATCAGGCCTGCCGGCAGGGCGGCGGCAGGACCGAAGAAACTGACCGACAACGGGATGCCCATTAGCAACAGGTTGCCGAAGGATGCCGTGATGGCGGCTGCCGCACCGCCGCTGGGACTGATCGAGGCGAGAGACCTGGAAGCGGCGATGGCCAGCCACCAAATGATCGCACCAGCGGTAAAGAAGGCGCCCCATAGACGCCATGGGGGATTGGCCACGTCAACGGCCACCATGGTGCGGAACAGCAGTGCGGGGATGGCGAAGTAGAGCACAAACTTGTTCAGGCCCATCTCTGCTTGTGGGGTGAACAGCTTCAGTTTTGCGGCGGCATAGCCCAAGGATATCAGAGCAAATACGGGAATGACGGTGATGGCGATCGCGTTCATAGGCAGCTCGCGTTCAGGGGAATTCTAGTACTGTTAGACAATTGGACAGGTGTATGCATCCAGTCTTATGCAGCTTCCGCAATTAAGCGGGTTGGATTAGACTTCAGACCATGGCGAAGTCCCAAACAAAAAGCCCTGCGGCAGACCTGGTAGCGCGCGCCTACAATGTGAAAGACGCGCGTGAACAGCAAGCGCTCTATAAGGATTGGGCCGAGACCTACGATCAGACGATGATCGACGGCCTGCAATACTCATCGCCGCGCAAATGTGCTGCGCTTTATGCTTCATATCAAAGCGACAAGCAGGCGTTGGTCCTCGATATTGGCTGCGGCACGGGATTGGCGGGCGCAGAACTCGCCAAACTGGGTTACAAATCCATCGACGGTCTGGACTTGTCACAGGACATGCTGGATGTTGCCGCCAAACGCAATCTCTATGGATGTCTGTTCACTGGTGATCTATTGCAGCCACTCGAGATCTCAACCGGGGCCTATGGCGGTGCAATCTGTACAGGTACCTTCACCCACGCCCATGTCGGCGCGGAATGTCTTGATGAAGTGGTACGAATACTCAAACCCGGTGCTGTACTTGCTTTTACGGTTCATCGGGACGCCCATGAGGCACTGGGGTTCAGCGAAAAGCTGACCGCGTTGGTACGTGACCGATGCCTCGAGCAAGCCGTTCACCGACGCGATACGTACTATGACAACACCGATGATCTTGAAGGCCACTACTACGTCTATCTAAAGGTCTGAACTTGTGGCCCGTCAACCGGCTGACATACGCGTCCAACAGGCAAGGCATTTGCAGTCCGTTGACGAGGCGCGTGCGCTTTATCGGGAATGGGCAACTGACTATGACAGGGACATCGCAGAGGATCTACAATTTACCGGCGGTACTGATATTGCTGAATTGCTGGCCGAATGTGCGACCAATCGATCGTCTCGCATCATTGATTTGGGTTGTGGTACCGGGTTGGTTGGCGCCGAACTACGGAGGCTGGGATATGACAATCTTGATGGACTTGATCTGTCGCCGGAAATGTTGCAGGTCGCCAGATCGAAAAACATCTACCGCAACCTGATTGAGGCGGACCTTATGGAGCCGCTCGGTATTGCCGGTGCGACTTACGATGCAGCAATTTCGGCCGGCACTTTTACC
>JAEKFU010000385.1 GCA_016522385.1 Pseudomonadota bacterium | reverse complement strand
CTGTGGACGTGGCCGAAATCTACACCACCGACGGTCAGATCGCCGATTATGGTTTGAAGGTATTGGCGGACGACCTGCAGTTCTTCCCGGTCTACGAGGCGGCGATGCTGGCTCGCGCGGATGCGCTCGCCAAGCATCCAAATCTTGGCAAGGCCATCAGTGTCATGGCCGGCAAGATCAACGCCGGCGCCATGCAGGCACTCAATGGCAAGGTTGAAATCGAGGGCCGCTCGGCGGCGTCCGTGGCCCGCAACGCATTGCTGGAGATGGGCATCATTAAGGGCGGATCGATTACGGTCGAAGATCCGTTGCTGGTTGCATCGTCATCGTCGATCGCAGCGTCTGATCTTTCCACCACCGCCCTTCGTGCCGTTCGGCGCGCGTTCACCGGGCGCGAAGTCAAGATCTCGACCGACGGCAGTCCGCTCGCCAAGCTGGCATCCGGCGAGGCTCGTGTGGCCCTGGTGGGTGCCGACACGTTCTTTGATCTGTCCGGCACGGTGCCGACCCGCGATGACCGGTTTGAGTCCGTTGCCGTGGTTGGTCAGAATGTCGTCCACCTGGTTGGACGCGGCGATCTCAAGAGCATCAAGACTCTGGCCGCCGGGCCGGAGGGCTCGGACACGGCACGCCTTGCCAATGTCCTGATCAAGGGGCTTGGCCTTGCTGCGTCGTTGGAGCCTGTTGCCGCCGGCACGCCGGAAGCTGTGATCGAGACCGTAACGGCCGGCCAGGCCGATGCCGGCCTGGTGATGGCACCACTCGGCAACCGGGTGATTGGCCGCATGATCGACGGTGTCAGCTTCAAGGTGATCCCGCTGGAGGCTTGGAAGGAGGGCGCCAACCTGGTGCAGTATCCGTTCCTGCGTGAGGTGCGCATTCCCTCCAATACCTACAGGGTTCAAAGAGAACCGATCGAAACGTTGGGTGTTCAGGTCGTGCTTGCCGGCATGGCGCCGGTCACCGGCGATGCGGTCGGAGATCAGGGCCCGAGCGCCGTAGCGACCACCATCGCACCGATACCTGACACGACGATCAAGACGATTTCCGCGGCAATACCCGGCACGCTCTTGGTCGATCCAACTCTTCGTCAGGCAGCCGCATTGGCTCCGGAGTTACCAAAGCCGCCGGCAGCGATCAATCCGGCTGCCGATATTTCGGTATTGAATCTGGCGATCGTTGCATTGTTCATATGGCTCATTTGGCTGTATGCCCGTCCAGAACACACTTAATTTGGGAGGCTGCCAGATATGGCTACCAAGACACTCGTTCCGATCGATCTGAGCGATATGGAAACTTCTGGTAAGGTCCTGGCCGCCGGAATTGACCATGCGCGCCACGCCAAGAGCAATCTCGTGGCGATGGCCGTGGTGCCGAATCTAATCACCGGCATCGATTTTCGCTATGCGATCCGCGGTGAGATGGGCGGTTCGGAGGAGTACGATCTGAAGGCGATCGTTCAGGATACGCTTGACCGGCTCAATGAAGTGGTTGCCGAGCACATGCCCAAGGGCATGAAGGCCGAATCCATTGTTCGGCATGGTTCTGTCTACGAGCAGATTCTTCAAGTAGCCGAAGAGATTGAGGCAGATCAAATCGTAATGGGAGCGCACCGTCCGGGGTTGTCAGACTATCTGATCGGCCCCAACACGGCCCGCGTCGTTCGCCACGCCAAGTGTTCAGTCAACGTGGTGCGGCTATAGAGGCTTGCTACGACAACGAATAGATGTCAGCGTGCAGCGCCTGAAAGTCCACGCCCCTCGGCAGACTTGATCCAACCCTCGAACTGTTCGCGCATCTCCGGCAGCCGGCTCGCCCACCAACCGGCATTGGTCTGCAATGCATTCGCCATGTTCTTCTCAGCCGTCGGCAGATGATCGAGCACCTCGGCGCCGACCTTGGCAACCGATGATTTCCGCGCGGGCCCGTAAGATATATACTTGGTCTGGTCGACCAGACGCTGCGTGTCGGTGGCGTAATGAACAAATGAAACCGCCTTATCGAGATTGTCGGTGCCTTTCACGATACCCCATGAATCGATATCCCAGACTTGGCCGTCCCAGATCACCGTGACAGCCTCGCCCTTCTCGACGATCGGCCGGTAGGTGCGGCCGTTCCACACCGACGTCATCACCACCTGCTTTGAGCGCAGCAGCTCCATCGGCTCGGACCCAGATGACCACCACACGATATTGCCACGGATCCTGTTGAGCATCGCAAGGGCACGTTTGATGCCGTCCTCGGTTTCAAGCGTCTTGTAGACATCGCCAGGCGCCACGCCATCGGCCATCAGTGCCCACTCCATGTTGACCCTAGGGTCACGGCGCAGCCCACGCCGGCCGGGATACTTCTGCAGGTCAAAAAAATCCTTGATGGTGGTCGGCGCAGCACTGCCGACGCGGTCGTTGGCATAGGCAACGACCGTCGACCAAACGGTCTGGCCGACCCCGCACTCCGTGAGTGCGCCGGGGATGAAATCCTGATCCGCCTTGGCGCCGTCGGCACCGGCCGGCAGCGCGCCATGGTCGATCTTTTCAAGCAGCCCGTCCTTGCAGGCCTTGAGCAGATCGGACGATTCGAAATCGACGACGTCCCACGTCACATTGGCCGACTCGACCTGCTCGCTGATCTCCTTCAGGCCGCCATTGTAGCGTTCCATGGCGACATATTCACCGATCACATCCCGGAACGGTTTGACGTAGGCCAGCATCTGGCTGCGCGTGTAGTCGCCGCCCCAGGAAACGATCGTCAGTTCCTTCTGTGACGCTGCTTCAATGGATTGCGGGGCCAGTCCGATGAAGATTGCTGCTGCACCAAAGGCCGCACTCTTAATGAGGGTCCGCATAGCGTGTGCCTTCCTGTTCATTTGTTGGTCATGAGCTCCAATCCAGCCGCACCACCGATCACTCGGCGGGCGCCGTAGCCTGGCCTTCTTCGCCGGCAATCGGCGTCGCACTCGGGTCCTCGACCAGTGATTTGATGATGCCGTAGGTCATGAACAGCATGATCACGCTGACTGGCAGCGCCGCAGCGATCGCCGCCGTCTGCAGGGCCTTGAGTCCACCGACGAGCAGCAGCACCGCAGCTACAAACCCTTCACCAACGCCCCAGAAGATCCGGAAACGTTGCGGCGGGTCGTCATCGCCCATCGACAACATCGTGGTAATGACGAGGGTGCCCGAGTCCGATGAAGTAATGAACCAGGTCGCCAGCAGGAACGTCGCTAGCGCCGACATTGCCCAGCTCAGTGCCGACACATCGGTGAGCCGTTCGATCGTGCCAAATAATGCCGCTGGCAGGTTCCAGTCGCGGATCAGTTGCACGACACCGGCAGTGCCGACGCCGCCCTCGGCGTTCAATTCCATGAACATGGCATTGCCGCCGAAGATGCACAGCCAGAAAAAGGCGATCGTTGTGGGCACGAACATCACGCCGACCATGAACTCGCGGATTGTCCGCCCGCGCGAAATGCGGGCAATGAACATGCCAACGAATGGTGCCCATGAAATCCACCAGCCCCAATAGAAGATCGTCCAGCCGCCTTGCCAGGCAACTTCACCTTTCGACCCCGCTGTCCAGAAGCCGATCGGCACCAGATTCCACATGTAATCTCCAATTGTCGTGACGAAGAAGCCAAGCAACCAGCCGGTCGGACCGGAAATCAGGAAGAAGCCGACCAGCACAATGCTCAGCCAGATGTTCCACTCCGATATGATCCGGATGCCGTTGCCGACACCGGACACTGCAGAGAAT
>JAEKFU010000360.1 GCA_016522385.1 Pseudomonadota bacterium | reverse complement strand
TCCATAGCCTGCGCAATGTGGACTCGGGCCGATACCGTACCTGCGAACTCTGCATAGCGTTGTGCGTGCTGATTGAGGCAATCGCGAAATTCAAAAACGACGGGGTTGCCGGTCTCTTCCCACCATTGCTTTTCCGATACCCTGGCAACTTTGGCCTTCCGCCGCCGCTTTTTCCTGGCTTTGCGTTTGGAGGTCTTGCGACGGGTGGCCGACTTCTTCTTCTTTTTTGCGACAGCTTTTTTCTTTGGTGGTTCCACTGCCGGTGCAAAGAGGTTTGTCGGTGTCTTCACCTGTAATTTGGGCTGAGTGATATTGAGCGTCGGTCTCGATTCGCTGGAACCTTCGACTGCCGCAGGGGCAACCCGCTCGCTCTTGGGCGGCTCTTTGGGATCACTCACCAACACTTCGGCGCGCGCCGGTATCAGCGCAAATAACAGCAAAAACAGTATTGTAAGGCAGTATCTCACAGCGTCATCCCCATCTCGCCGCACACAATAGCGAAGCTGATTCGTGTCTTAAGCTGGGGTACCGCAGGGGCAACAAGATGACGAAACCACGCCGTTTCAAGGGCTCTGCAAAACGATTCGATACCGTCGTATCAACGTGATTCTCAACAGTCCGGCAGCCTATCTTCAAGCAAAGGCGCCATGCATCCTATTGACCCACCCACAAGCAAACATAATCCAACAAGCCGCAAATTGTGTCCATTTTCTGGCAAAGCTGACGAAGCAGTGAATAACCGACATCATTCTGCCAGGTGCAGGCGGCTTCACATATTTGGATAGTTCGGCCCTTCGCCACCTTGTGGGACGCACCAGTTTATGTTTTGTGCGGGGTCCTTGATGTCGCAGGTTTTGCAGTGGACGCAGTTCTGGGCATTGATCTGAAAGCGCGGCTTGCCGCCGTTCTGCAAGACCTCATAGACGCCGGCCGGGCAGTAGCGCTGGGCCGGTTCAGCATAGATCGGCAGGTTTTGTCCGATAGGGACAGCCGGATCCTTCAAGTTGAGATGTACCGGCTGATCTTCTTCGTGGTTGGTAGCCGAGAACGCGACATTGGTCAGACGGTCGAACGACAATACGCCGTCGGGTTTGGGATACTCAATGGGCTTACACTCGGATGCCGGTTTCGTGCAGGCATGGTCAGGCTTGCCGTGCTGGATGGTGCCAAAGAACGAAAAGCCGAAAAGCTGATTTGTCCACATGTCGAGACCGCCGGCGGCCAGTCCGCCGATGAGACCCAGCTTTGACCATAGCGGCTTGACATTTCTGACCTGCTTGAGGTCAGTAGAGACCCACGAGGCCTCGTAGGCCGAGGTGTAGTCAGTCAGTTCATCACCTTGACGACCTTCGCCGATGGCCGCAAAGGCGGCCTCGGCGGCCATCATGCCGGTCTTCATGGCGTTGTGCGATCCCTTGATGCGCGGCACGTTGACAAAACCGGCCGAGCAACCGATTAACGCACCGCCGGGAAAGGTCAGCTTGGGCACCGACTGCCAGCCGCCTTCAGTGAGGGCGCGAGCGCCATAGGCGATACGGCGACCTCCTTGGAGCACTTCGGCGATCAGCGGGTGATGCTTAAAGCGTTGGAACTCCATATAGGGGTAAAGGTACGGGTTTTCGTAGTTGAGGTGCACCACAAACCCGATCGAGACCAGATTGTCTTCCAGATGATATATGAACGAGCCGCCGCCGGTCTTCGTGCCCAGCGGCCAACCCATTGTGTGGATAACTTGGCCGGGCTTGTAGTTCTCCGGCTTGATCTCCCACAGTTCCTTCATGCCGAGGCCGAATTTTTGCGGCTCGCGGCCTGCGGACAGCTCAAATTTGTCGATGAGAATTTTGGCCAGCGAGCCGCGCACGCCCTCACCGATGAAAACATACTTGCCATGCAGCTCCATGCCTGGTTCGAAATCCGGCTTGGGCTTGCCGTCCTTGTCAAGACCCATGACACCGGCCACAACACCCATGACCGAGCCATCGTCGCGGTATACCAGTTCGGAACAGGCAAAACCTGGATAGATCTCGACACCCATGGCCTCGGCTTGCTCGGCCAGCCAACGGCAGACATTGCCGAGGGAGACAGCATAGTTTCCGTGATTGCTCATCAGCGGTGGCATCATGAAGTTGGGCAGTCGCAATGCGCCGGATGGGCCCAGAACGTAAAACCGGTCATCGCTCACCGGTGTGTTGAGCGGTGCGCCCCTGTCCTGCCAGTCAGGGATCAGTTCGTTGAGCGCGATCGGATCGACGACGGCACCGGACAGGATATGGGCACCGACCTCGGAACCCTTTTCCAGCACGCATACAGAAATGTCGCTGCCGGTGCCTTCGGCCAGTTGCTTGAGACGGATCGCGGCGGCAAGACCGGCAGGGCCGGCGCCGACAATCACCACGTCGAATTCCATGCTCTCGCGTTCTATGGTTTGCTGGCTCATTTTGTCATCTCCCCAGCGCCTGTGCCCAGGCTGCAGCAAGCAGGCATATGCAATTCTTTCGCGCCTGTTATACTCGCATGACGATCTTTGCAAACTCAATTGCGACTCGCCAAAAATGAACACAACAAATGAGATCAGCGCCGCAAAAGCTCTGGAACAGCTAACATGGCTGATCGAGATGGGCGCCGACGAGGTGCTCGGTGATGAGCCGGTCGACCGTTTTGCCGCCAGTGCGAAGCGGCTGCAACAAACAACTGCATCGACTGCAGCAGTCGGTGGCAAGCCTTGCGCCCCAAGAAAGACGTCGACCCGCGCAACAACGCTCCCAGCAAATAACGAGGAATCCGTTCAGGACCCACGGCAGCTCGCCAATAGATGCCAAAGCCTGGCTGAAATCGAACAGGCGCTCAAAATCTTTGATGCGTGTCCGCTCAAACGCACGGCGAGCAATCTTTGCTATGCGGATGGTGATGCCAATGCACGGGTGATGTTCATAGGCGAAGCACCGGGCCGCGATGAAGACATTCAAGGAAAGCCGTTCGTCGGTCGCTCCGGTCAATTGCTGGACAAGATGCTAAGCGCAATCGGTCTGGATCGGGCCAGCAACGATGTAGCTCGTGCGGCATTCATCACCAACGTGATCTATTGGCGGCCGCCGGGCAACCGCAAGCCGACCGACAGCGAAACCTTGATGTGCATGCCGTTCGTTGAACGCACCATCGAGCTGCAGGGGCCGGAGTTCATCGTGTGTCTGGGCGCCACGCCGATGCAGCGCCTTACCGGCCGCACTGAGGGCATATTGAAGTCACGCGGGCGCTGGCTGGAGACTGAGATTGGCGGGCGAACCATGCCGCTGATCGCGACACTGCATCCGGCCTACCTGCTTCGACAGCCGGCGCAGAAGCGGCTCGCGTGGCGTGATTTCCTCGAAATACGGCAGCGGTTGGACGCAAAGCAATTAGTCGCGGATGTTGTTGAAGTTGACAATGACTGAGTTGTCTGCCGGCAAACTTCAAGAGCCGCTAAGCTGGTTCGGGTCCAGAACGCGCACGTGGACCGGCATTTCCACAAGACTCTTCGGTTCTTGTTCTCAATATCGATTGATTACGAGATTCCCGCGGTATTATGAGCCATTCGACTTTGGGGACATCTCAGTCTTTCAAAGACCCTCATTTTTGATTGAAGCCCGGGAGTCGCCAGATGAAGTTGATCATCTTGAAAAACGTTACAATGCCTTGTGCCTTTGTGTCTTTTTGGTGCCAAACCTGTGCAGGCGTTTCTGGGTGCCATCAACGTCGAGTGCCTGTCACAGAGTTCCACATGACAGACCTATCGCGCATTGGCGTTGGTTAATCTCACGAAGTGAATTTCGGTTCAAGCAGTGCGCAAGCTACTTGCGAAAGCCAAGCAGCACGTATGGCCGTTTACCGGCTATAGCCGGTTTGTGCCTGGTTTTCCGGGGGTCTTGAATCGGCAGCACTGAGAATAGCCACGGATCCGATGGATCAGCGTCAATGAAGTCCGACGAAGCCGCTTGGGACTGCGGCGTTAGAACATGCCAACTTTGTCACGTTCACGTTACGTGATTGTGTAATCGAGTGAATTTATAGACAAATTGCCGCTGCCCATAATCTGTAATCACTATCGGGTGTGGCAGACTTGGTCGGCGAGATCAATGCACACCCGGTTCGAACGGGGCTACTAGGTGCTTTGGTCCCTTGTTTCCTAAGGGCGGTACAAATGCGTCAATCATTTGTCTGACCGTTCAACTAAATCAAATATGGCACCCCCGAGAACGTGTCGCAGACCGAGTGTCCAGAGACACGGACGAATTGGATGATTAGGGTGACACGCCACGGTGATCAAACCGCTCGAAACGTGTCCAGGAATATGAAGGATTGCGTCGGGGGCCCGTGAGGATAACGCTTGAGAAGGGCACAATGTTGCACACACCACATGATCTTGCGATAGATCATCACCCCAAAGTGCCGCACCGGCCGATCAGTGATGCCGAGTGGGCGTTCCTGGAAGAATTTGTCATTGAAAACCCGCGCCGGCCAGGCCGGCCGCCGCGCAATCATCGCATTGTGCTGGACGGGATATTCTGGATCGCTTGCAGCGGTTCACCATGGCGCCGCCTTCCTGAGGAATTCGGCAACTGGGGTTCGGTTTATCGTCAGTTCCTGAGATGGATCAGAAACGGCCTATGGGAAGCGGTGATCGAAGCGCTGCAGAACACCAGCCAGGCCATCCCGCAAGAAGCCGAAGAAGATGCCTTGGCCAATATTGACAAGGCGTACCTAGCAACGCTTGCCCACGAAGCCCAGCTGACGGCGTTGCGACCGCGATCGACGCAAGGTCGACCGCGAACCGTCCAACTCTGACACCGCCACAAGGCCTATTGAGATTCAGTTGAAGCCATTGCGTTTGCGGCGCCAAGCGATACTGTGCCGGCGGTATCCGTGGAGGTGCAAATCACAGCATGGCAGGCACACAGCAATCGAGACCGTTCATTCCGCTCAATATCGCCGTCCTCACGGTGTCCGATACGCGCACGCTGGATGACGATAAATCCGGCAGCGCGCTGGCTAAGCGGCTGGAAGAGGCTGGTCATATCCTGGCGGCCAGGTCGATTGTTCGCGATGATGTCGGCGACATCCGAGAATTGGTGACCAGCTGGCTCGAGCGTGACGATATCGACGTTGTGATCTCGACCGGCGGCACCGGACTCACCGGCCGCGATGTGACAGTGGAAGCCATGCGCGAGCTGTTCGAGAAAGAGATCGACGGGTTTTCAACGGCGTTTCATATGGTGTCGTGGCAAAAGATCGGCACCTCGACGGTACAATCGCGGGCAACCGCTGGCGTCGCCAAGGGCACCTATATTTTCTGCCTTCCAGGCTCGCCCGGTGCCTGCAAGGACGGCTGGGACAGTATCCTGAGAGATCAGCTCGATTATCGCCACATGCCGTGCAATTTCGTGGAGATCATGCCGCGGCTCGATGAGCACCTCCAGCGCAAGAAGGGGTAACCCGTGAAGCGACCCGGTGTTGCAGCCTATGCCCTGCTGGTGGCACTTGCCCTGCTGTGGGGCGGCAGTTTCCTGTTCATAAAGATCGGCGTTGAGACGATCCCGCCGGTTACGCTGACCGCGCTCCGGCTGATCGCTGCAACAATCATTCTCGTTGGTGCCTCCCGGCTGGCCGGGGAATCGCTGCCGGCCGGCAAAGCGGTTTGGTGGAGCATCGCGTTGGCTGCGTTGTTCGGCAATGCCCTGCCGTTCACCCTGATCAGCTGGGGCGAGGAAGTCATCGACAGTGGTCTGGCGGCAATCTTGATGGCGGGCATGCCGCTGTTCACCCTGGTTTGTGCCCATCTGGTGACCGATGATGAGAAAATGAACCGGCGCAAACTGATTGGCGTCGTGTGCGGGCTTGCCGGTCTGGTGGTTCTGATCGGGCCGGAGAAACTGTCTCAGCTCGGCCATGATGTTGTCCGCCAGCTTGCGGTGGCGGCAGCATCGCTATGCTATGCGATCAATGCGCTGATCATCCGCCGGATCAAGGGGGTTCCGTCCAAGGCACTGGCGGCAGGGGTCATGATTGCATCGATACCGATGATCGTGCCGGTTGCGCTGGTGCTGGAACAGCCCTGGCTGCTACAACCTAGCGGCGCGTCGCTGTCGGCGGCGCTGGTGCTTGGCATCTTTCAGACCGCGCTGGCGACACTGATGATGTTTGCCCTCATCCAGCGTCAAGGCGCTACATTCTTTTCACAGATCAACTTTCTGGTGCCGCTGTTTGGAGTGGTCTACGGCATCGTGTTTCTTGCCGAGCGGCCACAACCTACAGCCTACATG
>JAEKFU010000334.1 GCA_016522385.1 Pseudomonadota bacterium | reverse complement strand
GTGTTGATAACAACTTAGCATCACCACTCCGCCTTGCAAGTCTTCACCCTATTCATTGGCAGTCACGACGCCACATTTTTGTCGATATGGTTAGGCCCGATCTTAATGGCAAACATGTGTCTGTAAGCAGAATCTTCCCTAAGGGCAAGGCATCTGCCGTCCCCGGTGCGTCACTATCAAGTTACGGATTTGTGAGGATTTTGGATGAATCTAGTGCATGTCCGATCGCACATCATCGCGGACGAGGCTTCTACCGCTACAAGAGGCGGGTTAACCATTCAGGTCATCATACCGAACAGTACGCCGCGAATACCGCACAGAATGAATTCCGGCTTGCTCAGCTCCACACGTTCTGCAATCGGGTCCTTGTTAGATAATTTGTTCGTCAACGCGCTCGCGATCCTGACGATCACGGCTGTTTCCATCGTCAGCCGGGGGCTGTACAGATTGCGCGGCAACAACCGCGCGTCCGCCATCAACAGGCGCGTGTGGCGAACGCAACGCTGGATGACCCGAAGCAACGGTTGGCTGGACGCCGGTTGCGCCAGGTCCTCAACGCTCACGCCTTCTTCTGCCATCCAGTCGCCGGGCAGGTAAACCCTGTCAAGTTGCCTGTAGTCATCTGCGCAGTCCTGCAAGTGATTGAGCACCTGCAGGGCGTTGCACAATGGGTCCGACCAGGCAAAGGCCGCCTTGTCCTCATCGTGCAGTTCCAGCAAATACCGACCGACCGGCGCTGCGGACCGGTTGCAGTAATCGATCAGTTCTGTCCAGTTTGCGTAGCGATTCTTGACTGCGTCCTGTTTAAACGCTGAAACAAGATCGCGGGCATGTGCAAAATCAACGCCGGTTTCCAGCAGGCTATGTCTAAGTTGATGCGCCTTGTCGAAAGCTGGATCACCAACACCAGATTCTGCAATCAGTGCCAAATCCATCGCTTCAAGCCGTTCGACCTTGTCATCGGCCGACAAATCTGGATTGTCTGCAATATCGTCTATCGCCCGCG
Organism: Pseudomonadota bacterium; assembly: GCA_016522385.1. Taxonomy (GTDB): domain Bacteria; phylum Pseudomonadota; class Alphaproteobacteria; order Rhizobiales; family Aestuariivirgaceae; genus JABDJG01. The sequence goes on along the minus strand of JAEKFU010000334.1, from coordinate 4,386 downwards.
CGAAAGCGTAATAGACTGCCACATGAGGCCGCAGGCGCTTCGGCAGCAGGAAAGACCCTACCGGAAAGTTCTCGTCATTAGCGCCTTTGCCAGAAGGAGTTTCCACGCTGGATGAAGACGCGTTCATTGCTATTGGCACAAGCGGGAAAGTGCCTGGGTCATATCACTTGCAGGATCGCCGAGCGCCTCGACGACAGTGAAATGATTGCATGACTGCGCTTCGACATACTTAGTCTTCACACCAACGCCCCCCCAGCACGCAGCCAGGGTCTTGCTCTGCCGCAGGAATTCCGGGCTTTCTTCTGCACCGACCCACGCCTCGAACCGAGCGTTTGGCGGTGCTGGCCAAAGCAGCGGGCTGGCGGCACGGGCCGTTGCGTCATCAAGATGGAGTTTCTGATTAAGACTGGTCGGGATCAGCGGGCGCAAATCGTATATACCGCTGATGCCAAACCCGGTCCGCACCAGATCATCCGGTGCGCCATGATCAGTCCAGTCGGTCGCCAGCATGGCGGCAGCAAGATGCCCGCCAGCTGAGTGCCCGGCAATCACCAGATGGCGCTTATGGCGGTTCCACAGCCAAACACATAACTTTCGGATATCATCTATGATTTCGCTCACAGAAGCATCCGGGCACAATCTGTATGACGGTACCGCCGTTCCAATTCCGTGAATTTCCAGACCACGTGCCATGTGACTGAAAATTGATCTGTCGAGTGATTGCCAGTAACCGCCGTGCACAAACACTACCATGCTGTGCGCGGTGTCTTGCTTGCTGCGAAAGATATCACATTTGTGGCGATCGTCTGGACCATAGGCAAGATCACATTCGCCGCCGGCACTTGCGCGATATTGCTCGGCTTGCTGTTGCCAATGGTTCAGTATTTCCACGTGCTCCGGCACGCGTGCGCGGTTATTGTATTCAATCTCCAGATCCATGAGACTTACGACACCATGTGCAGTGGCCCATTGCGCACCGAATTACTTCATGGCAGATTTAGACTGTTTTCGAGGATCAGGCGATGTTTTTTCACATTACAAACGATGGCGCCATTCTGGCGATCTTCTCGCGCACAGACAGCGACGAAGTGCTGCTGCATTGCGCCCGCATCGGCTACAATCCCTAGATCTCTGCATGCAACGGCCGCGTTGCTACGGCTTTACACATCCATTATGGATGCCCGCAATCCGAGTCTGTATGACTCCAGACAAGATGCAGAGACATGAACATCCCCTACCGAAACCTCAACCTTGACGAACTGGTCGTCAAAGACAATGCGCACCATTTCCATCCGTTTACCGACCATAAGGAATTTCACGCCGCCGGCGGTGCTCGCATTATGACCCATGCCGACGGCGCATGGATCTGGGACGGCAACGGCAACAAACTGTTCGACGCAATGTCCGGCCTTTGGTGTGTCAATATCGGCTATGGGCGCAAGGAACTGGCCAAAGCCGCCTACCACCAAATGTGCGACTTGCCCTACTACAATACATTCTTCAAGACGTCGACCGTGCCGGCAACCGAGCTCGCCGACAAGATTTCCAGCTTGATGCCGGAGCGCTTCAAGCAGATCTTCTTCGTCAACTCTGGCTCGGAGGCCAACGATACCGTGATCCGGCTGGTGCGCCAGTACTGGGCGCTGAAAGGCAAGCCGGACCGCCAAGTGTTTATCGCCCGCATGCGCGCCTATCACGGCTCGACCGTGGCCGCCAGCAACCTGGGTGGCATGGCCGCGATGCATGGTCAGGGCGGCACGCCCTTGCCCGGGTTTGAACATGTTCTGGAGCCGGACTGGTTTCAGCATGGTGGAGACCTGTCGCCCGACGACTTCGGCCTCAAAGCCGCGGCTGCCGTTGAAGAGTGCATTCTCAAGGTGGGCGCAGACAAGGTCGCCGCCTTCATCGGCGAGCCGATCCAAGGCGCCGGAGGGGTGATCATTCCGCCGGACACCTACTGGCCCGAGGTGCAGCGTATCTGCAAGAGATACGACATCCTGCTGGTCGCTGATGAGGTCATCTGCGGCTTTGGCCGCACCGGCAACTGGTGGGGATTCGAAACGTTCGATATTGAACCCGATTTGGTGCCGATGGCCAAAGGGCTGTCATCGGGCTACCTGCCGGTCGGCGCCGTCGCGGTCGCTGATCACGTCAGCGATGTGCTTTTTGACAAAGGCGGTGAGTTTTATCACGGCTACACCTATTCAGGCCATCCGGCATCCTGCGCCGTCGCGCTGGAGAACATCCGTATCATCCAGGACGAAAAGATGGTTGAGCGGGTTCGCCAGTTGGCGCCTTATCTGGCCAAAAAGATGTCGAGCCTCACCGATCATCCGCTTGTCGGCGAAGTTCGCAGCCAAGGGTTCATCGGTGCAATCGAGCTGGTCCGCAACAAGAAGACCCGTGGACGGTTCGACGATCCCGGGCGGGTTGGCGGCATTTGCCGCGATCACTGTTTCGCCAACCGACTAATCATGCGGGCGTGCTGGGACACGATGGTGTTTTCGCCACCTTTCTGCATCGGCAAGCAAGAAATTGACACATGGGTTAATTTGGCACGCACTGCACTGGATCACACGCTGGAAGACGTAAAGGATGAACTGGCGTAGCATGCCACCATCAGCTCAGTTTAATTGTCGATTGATGAAGCTTGAAAGCTGGGCGAGAATTGCCGCTAGCTGCGGCATGTGTGAAGTGTATCAGGTCAACAAGATGCAATAAGCCTGAAGCACTGTTTGAAACAAGAGGGAGTAGTCATGACAACATACAGACCTAAATTCCGCCCTGACCGGCGCTCGCTGCTCAAAGGCAGTGGTGCCGCCATGGTCGGGCTGACCTTCCTGCCACGATTCTCGCTGGCAGCCGAAGAAAAGAAGCTGAACTTCTATAATTGGGACACCTATATCGGCGAGAACACACTGGCCCAGTTCCAGGAAGCCTCCGGCATAGAAACCAAGATGGACCTATATGCCGACAATGATGAGCTGTTTGCCAAGATGAAAGAAGGCAATCCGGGCTATGACGTCATTGTCCCGACCAATGATTATGTCGAGCGCATGCTGCTCGCCAACATGCTGGACCCGCTGGATCATTCCAAGATTCCCAACATGGCCAACATCGACGAGCCATTCCAAGACGCTACATTCGATCCGGGTCGCAAATACTCGATCCCCTATATGTGGGGCACCCTCGGCAACGGCTATCGTAAGTCGAAATGCGGTGATGAGGTCAACAGCTGGAAAGCCGCTCTAGATGACGACAAGCATGCCGGCCGAATTTCCCTTCTGGGCGACGGTGCCAGCATGATCGGCATTGCACTAAAATACCTCGGCTTCTCTTACAACTCCAAAGATCCGGCGGAGGTCAAGAAGGCCGAAGACCTGCTCATTGCCGGCAAGAAAAACATCAAGGTCTATGCCGATGATAACGGCCAGGACCTGCTTGCGTCCGGCGAGGTCGATCTTGCCGTTGAATGGAATGGCGACATCCTGCAGGTAATGGGCGAAGACGACGACCTGTCCTACGTGGTCCCGAATGAGGGCAGCCTGTTGTGGCAGGACTGCATGTGCATCCCGAAAGGCGCTCCGCACCCTGAAAACGCCCATGCGTTCCTGAACTTCATCCTCGATGCCAAGATCGGTGCCGAAATTGCCGACTTCATTCAGTACGCCACGGCAAATGCCGCGGCGAAGAAGCTGATGAAGCCGGCCTATCTCGAAAATCCCGGCATTTTCCCGTCGGCGGACACAATCGCCAAATGCGAGCCGTTGATTTATCTCGGTGAAGATGCAACAAAGGCGCGCGACGAAGCCTGGACGCGTATTCAGGCTGCATAACAAGAAGGTTGACTTGTAGAGGCGGGAACCGGCCGTTTACGGTTCCCGCCTCCCCGGTGGTAACAGCTTAAGGGGAGGGGGCCACCTTGGAGAGTTGGAAAGAAAATCGGCTCGTGTTCTGGGTGATGGCGTTGCCCGGCACCTTCTGGCTGATGGTTTTCTTTATCATTCCGCTTGGCATCGTGTGGGTGATGTCGTTCGGCGAAAAGACCTCGCTTGTCGACATCGAGATCACCGGAACACTGGCCAACTATGTCCGAACCACCGACGCGGTCTATCTGCAGATTCTTTGGAAATCCATCTGGTTCAGTGTCTTGTCGACAGCACTGTGTCTCTTGATCGCCTACCCAATCGCCTTCGGTATCTGTTTTTCGCCGCCGAAATGGAAACCCTATCTTCTGCTGGCGGTGATCTTGCCGTTTTGGATCAACCTATTGATCCGCACCTATGCCCTGATCGCAGTGTTCCGCACCCGCGGCTATCTGAACTTCACACTGGAATGGTTCTGGGATCTGGCGTTTCTCGATGTGCTGATTGGGCCGTATCAGCC
>JAEKFU010000303.1 GCA_016522385.1 Pseudomonadota bacterium | reverse complement strand
CTGCTTGCAAAAGTCATAACGGAAGGGTCACAACCGAGTTCGGAAAAGACTCGTGCTTTGTCAGACAGGGCATCGGACAGGCATTTGCTGACAAAGGCGGGCGACATTGGCTGCCCCACGGCGCTTCGCGCCAACTTTTGAGCCGCTGCACGGCGACCCGAGCAGAATCTAGACACTGCGTCACGGCGCTGCTCAAGCGTTGACGCCTCCTTTCTCAACCGCTTTCCGAGCAATTTGTTCAACGCCGTCAATGCCTCGGCAGCATTCGCTGCCAGACTGAGATCGGACCGGAAACCGCGCACCGGCACCCGGGAAAACAGCGGATCAGGACCGATCTGAATGACCTTGGCGTCGGGCAACGGACGGGCGCTGGATTCGATCCAGGGCACAAGGGCATCAAGGACGATGACGAGATCGGATCTCTGCAGCATCACCGTTGGATCAAAGCCGGCATGCATTGGGTGAACCGAAGCAAGCACATTGCTTGACGGTGAGAATTCAGTCACTGGTATAGCAAAACGATCACAGAACCTTCCCAAGATCTTGCCGAGTGCGCCTTGCGGGTCTCCCCGCTGAGCGATGATCAGCGGATGCCGTGCCGCAGCGATGAGATCCGCTGCTTGTTCCAAGGTCTCAAGATCGGGCATCAGGGGCGACGACACCGCATGCCGCGGCGTGCCCAGTACCTGACCTTTCGGCCAGCCGCCACCCAGCGGCTCGCGCGGCAACCCCAGATAGACCGGCCCTCGCGGCTCGCTCATGGCGATGGCATAGCCTCGGTCAATCAAGTCGGCCGCCTGTTCCGGCAGTTTTAGTTCATACTCCCACTTGACGAATTCACGTACGATCGACGACTGATCACGCATATCCTGGCCCCAGTGGATCGGCAGGCTGCGGGCACCCAGTCGCTCACCTTCAGTGAAAGGCGTGCGCCCGGCCATCAAAAAGATCGGTATGTTGTCACTTGCCGCATTAATGAGGCCCATCAGTGCATTGGCCAGCCCGACATTGACATGCACCATGACCGCTTGCGGCCTGCCGGTCGCCAGATAGTAGCCATGCGCCATCGCGACCGCGGCGTTCTCATGCGGCGCAACGATCGGTGTCGGCAAAGCTAAATCTCTCTTTTGGTTGCGGGCATAGGCCTCGATGACAGGTGCGAAGTCGGTGCCCGAATTGACGAACAGGTGTTCGATGCCGTGCTGCTTGAGGCGCACAAGAACTGCTTCAGCGACGGTCTTGGGAACGAATTCGACTGACAGGTGAGCCATTACGTTTGTCTCCAGTGTTCACTCATCGGCGAATCAGATTGGGCAGCCAGGTGGCAAGGTCCGGGATCAGGATCAACAGACCAAGCACCGTCAGTGCCAGAAGGATAAATGGGAAGGCGGCCCGGTAGACATCACCAAGACTGATTTCAGGCGGCGCCACACCCTTCATAACGAAGATCAGCAATCCGAACGGCGGTGTGGTGAAGCTGATTTCCATCACCACCAGCATCAGCACACCGAACCACAAAAGATCGATGCCGAGCGTCTGGGCCAGCGGAATAAAAAAAGGCAGGGTGATCATGATCATGCTGACCTGATCCATAAAGGCACCGAGCAGCAACAGGATGGCCAACATGGCCAACAGCACGCTCACCGTCCCCGCATCCAGGCCGTTGATCAGATTGAGCAGACCGTTGCTCGCACCGGAAAATGCCAGGATCTGGGAGAATGTCACTGAACCTGCAATGATGAACAGGATCATCACCGAAATCTTGGCCGTCTCTGAGATCGCCTTGAGCATCGAGCCGGTCGAAAATTTGCCATAGGCAATGACCGCAATCACTGACGCCACACTGCCAAGTGCGGCGGACTCCGTCGGCGTTGCCAGGCCGCCAAGAATACTGCCCACCACAACAACGAAAATGCCTAGTAACGGCACGACGTAAACCAAGAACGGTTTCCAACGCGCCCAGGACGTCGACATATCCAGATCATATGCGGGTGCCAATTCAGGTCTGAGGCTGCATCGGGTGATGATGTAAACGAGAAAAACGGCGGCCATCAGCAGGCCGGGAATGATGCCGGCAATCAGCAGTTTTGCGATCGAGATCCCGGCCAGACTGCCGAGTAGAACGGCCAACGCCGATGGTGGAATCAACATGGCAATGCTGCCCGTTGCCATGATCGGCCCCATGGCGATGGAGGGATGATAACCGCGCTTCAGCATATCAGGCAGAAGCGCACTGCCGAGCACCGCCGTGTTGGCGATGGTCGATCCGGACAGCGAAGAGAACACCGTTCCGCCGAGGACCGAGACAATTGACAGGCGGCCCGGCACGCGGGCGATCAACCGATCGATTGCATTGATGGCGGTAAACGCGACACCGGTCTGAAACAGGATTTCTCCCATCAACAGGAACAGCGGAATGGGCGCCAGCGAGAAATTGCTGACCGAAGCCACCGTGTTGCGCACCATCTGATCCAGGCCGATCTCGCCGCCCAGAAACACCGTCGCGCCGATGACATTGACACCGATGAAGGCAAAGGCGACCGGCAGTCCAGTAACCATTAGACCGATCAACGTCCCAAGCAGCAGAAAAAGCGCAAGTACCCAGTCCATGTCTCAGGCTCCCCGCCGGTTGGACGCCTGGCGACGAAACATTCGCAGAGAGAACTCCACCACCAGCAAGCACCCCGCCAAGGCGACGACGGCCAAAAATGGCCACTCGGGCACCACCAGTTCCTTGAAGATCAAATCACCGCGGACAATTCCGTCTCGTGTTACCCTAAAGGCATACCAGGCAAGCGTTGCTGATATGGCAACACCGAGACAATTGGCGATCGCATCTAGAACGCGCCGCACGTTAGGCGGCAATCCGGTCAGCAGCAAATCGACGCTGACATGCGCGTTTTCACGCAGCACCCACGGCGCGGCAAGGAATGTCGCGACAAACAGCACATATTCCGAGACCTCCAGCAACCACGGGAAATTGCCAATTCCCAGATTGCGGATAAACACATCGGTCGTGATCAGCAGGGCGAGAGCCGCCAGCCCGATGCCCGCCGCATAGCCAAAGCCGACAACGACACCACGATAGGCTCGGGCAAACCGGCTCATCATGTTGTTCGCCGTCGCGTGCCTTCAGCCATATCACTGCCTACTTGGTCAAAAGCTCTTTCAGTTTCGGCCCGGTATCAGGGTTCGCCTTGATGAATTCCGCCCAACCGGTCTGATAGGCCTGTTTCAGGTAAGCTTCGCCTTCGGACCCGTCAAATGTGATGGTATTGATGCCGGCCTCGGCCTGCCGTTTCTTTTCACTGTCGTTGACCCTCCGGTCTTCGTCACACAGCCCCTCCATAAAGGCAGCTGCCTCCTGAAGGATTTTTTGCTGATCACCGTTGAGTTTTTCCCAGGCATCGTTGTTGATCAACACTTCGACCGACGCCCGGTAGAACGCCGGATCGACCCGGTACTTGGTCACTTCGTGCCATCCGAGATCCAGTACGCCCTGCGTAGGCCAGCCATAACCATCGACTGTGCCCCGTTCGAGCGCGGTATAGACGTCGCCCGGCTTGGTGCGGATCAGGCTGGCGCCCATGGCGGAAAAGAACGCCCGGTAGATCGGCGTCGTGCGAATCTTCAGACCGTTCAGGTCGCGCTTGTCGATCTTCTTGTTAAGATAAAGATGGAACGGCACGCAATCTTTCTGCCGTGCCAGGTGGTAAGCGTTCATGCGCTTCTTGTGCAGTTCATTGGTATAGGCCCAGGCTCCATTGACCCGCTCTTCAGCAATGGTAAATGCGCTCAATTTGAACGCATCGGCTTCAGGCATCAGCTTGGTATAGAAGGCACCGGGGAGGTTACCGATTTGCACAACACCGGTGCGGATAGCGTCGCCGAGCTGGAACGGATTCATCACCTTGCCGCCACCACCCTTGTAATCAATGCGCACTTTGCCTTCGCCAAGCTCATTGGCCTTGTCGATGAACCGTTCAAAATTTTTGGTGAACGTCGTGCCGTCCGCAAAGGCACTGACCGCCGACAGTACTGCTTCTTCGGCCACCGCCGAAGCTGACATCATACCGGCGAGTGCTAGTCCCCAAACCACGCGTTTCATTATCATCTCCCTTGTGTTTGCTCATTGCCCTGGAACGCCGATTGCAACCGGTCTGACCGGGGACCCTGCGTGGCCACGCTCGCGAAGCGGCAGGATCATCGTGCATGAGGTCCAAACCTTGTCCTTTGCAAGTGCTGTGAGATTGGCGTTCTGAATCTGGTGAATGCCGGCAACCGCGAGATTGTAGTGGTGAATGTAGAACGGCAGCCCCTGATCCATGCCTTGCGGCGGCATGGCCTTTTGCTCAAGCTGGCCATCAGCCACTGGGTCGGTGAACGGGTTGTCCAGCGCCACCAGAACAATCTTACGCTCGGCGAGATACTCGGCCGCATCGATCGAAAGCCCGGGTCCTTTGGTGTAATAGGTCTGGCTGGCGTCAGGATCAGCCCAGTTGTCACCCCAGCCGGTGTGGATGTAGACCACGTCGCCAGGCAGGATCCCACGCTCGACAAGCCCCTGCGCTTTGAGCATTGCTTCGATATCGGCCTTGCTCACAAGGGTCCCTGGTGCCAGTGTCTCACCCTTGCCCATATGCCCCTTGGCATCGAGCAACACCGCAGATGTCACGATCGGAGGCACATTCTCGATACCCAATCTTAGGAGCGGAGAATCCGGTGCCGGCTTGACGTCCTTTTGCGAATGGCCGCCGTAATATTTGGCGCCATCAATCGGCGGGTCACCCTTGCCGTCCCAGGCTTCGTCGTAATAGGCAAAATGACCGAGCGCGTCCATTTGTGTGCCCTGGGCACCAGGCTCACCTCCGTTGACCTGTTCTCCATTGAAGACGTGCCGGGTACCGGC
>JAEKFU010000247.1 GCA_016522385.1 Pseudomonadota bacterium | reverse complement strand
CTCCAAGGCAGGCGCCATCATGCGCGCTGTGGCCACGGAATAGGCGTGGTTGGAGTCGACGCGCAGCAGCGCGTCGTCGCCGACCGCCTCGCGCACCGCGGCCGCCAATCGGATCGCCTCACTCGGGTTGGCATCCGACATCTTGCCCTCGAACATGGTGGAGCCGTGTTCGTCCCTCATGCGCGCGCAGTAGTCTGCCACTTCTTTGGCTGTGGTCTCGCCACCGTTGACACCGTCTGCGACCCGGTAAGCGAAGTATTCGGTGAATGCGATCTCCTTTCTTACCGCGCCGCCGAGCAGCTGATACACTGGCTGGTTCCAGGCCTTGCCGCGCAGATCCCACAGGGCCATCTCCACGCCACCCCAGGTAGCGGTCAAGGCAAACTCAGAAATCGATTGAACCCCACGCGAAGACGGCAGGCAGACGAGTTCGCAACCGGTGATATCGAGCGGATCGCGGCCCTTCAGAGCCTCCGCAAAGCGGTGGTTGATGACGTCCGCCGCTGCAGCGGAGGGCGCTTCGCCAATGCCGGTCAGCCCGTCGTCGGTGTCAATCTCGATGATTGTCTGTGTGAAACCGGGCAGTGTGCCGTAAGACCATATGTAGGGGGCTTCCAACGGGACGTTGACGGGCGTGACACGTACCTCAGTGATCTTCATCTGTTGTAGGTCTCCTGCTGCTAGAGCGTTTCATGTTGATTTGGAATCAATTCTGCTTACCCCGCGGCGGGCTGCAGACGGCGAACCGGCACGGGCATTAAGTGCCAAACCGAGACATTTGGACCGCTTCTCAGCTGCTTCGAGCGCCGATGTTCTCTAGGATCGGTGGCGACTGGCAAAAAAGCGTGAGAATTTCGATGGCAACGGTCCCGGCCAGGAATGCAGTCATGCCGGCGACATCATGTGGCGGTGAGACGGTATTGATGTCGGCGGCAACGAAGTCGATTCCAGCAAGAGCGCGCAGGAACCCAAGGCCCTCGCGCGCACTGGCGCCGCCCCAGGTCGGCGTACACACACCGGGCGCGCATGATGGGTCGAAGAAATCCATATCGAAACACAGATAGACAGGTCTGCCCGCGAGTTTTTCTCTCAGGTCGTTAGCGGTCTCCACCAACCCGCGCTGGAACAAGGATGTGCCATCGATCAGGTTGTAGCCTTTTTCCCGTGTGTGCTCGAAGACGTCCGCCATCATTACCGGGCCCCTGGCGCCCACGTGATAGGAGTGCTCGAGATCGACCAACCCTTCTTCTGCCGCTCGGGTAAACGTGGTTGCGACGTTGTATCGATCGTGCGTCGCATTACCGTCGCCACGATAGGTGTCCGTGTGTGCATCCACATGGAGCAACGCAAGCCCGGGATGCCGGCGCTTGACCGCACGAAGCAACGGTAGGCTTATCATGCCGTCACCGCCCAGCGCCAATGGCGCTGCACCCGCATCGACGATGCACAGGGCGGCGGCTTCGATTTCTTCAAACGATTCATCGACCACGCTCGGTGTCGCGTCAGCGTCTCCACAATCCACGACGTTCAAGCGATCGAGTGGACTGTAGGTGGCATGCGGTGGTTGAAAGGGACGAACCAGCAAAGACTGCTCGCGGATCGAGGCCGGACCGGAACGCGCTCCAATGCGAGTAGGGTGGATGCCGCCATCGAACGGAACACCGAGAATAGCGGCAAGGCTACCAGCCGGATTGGTCGAAAAGGGCACGTTCATGAATGTCGCCGGACCGGCGAACGGACCTGTCCTTTGCGGAGGCATGATACCGATCTTGGCCATTATGAGATGCTCCCTTTGCGCGACCGTGAAGTCCGTGCGGTGCGTAACTCATGCCTGTAACTGTCACCACACCCTAAGCAAGACGCCTGCTGTTGTCACAGTCTTTGATGTGAGGTGTTTTAGATTCGAGTTAGGAGAGCTAGTCCGGCAGTCCCGCCTTCACCAGCCCGCCGCGGATCCGCTCCAGATCGGACCTGTTGCGGTACGACAGTCCCTTCACATAGGCCGAAACCGAAAAGTCAGGTTCCAGCTCGTAGATCTTGCGGATGGCATCCTTCGCATCGCCGGTTCGTCCGAGCTCGCCCAGAGCCGAGACCAGGTTGACATAGGGTGCAAGGTAACCGCTCTCGCGCTTCAGCGACTCGCGATAGCATGCCACGGCTTCTTCAAGGCGTCCCGACAGCCGGTAGTTGTTGCCCAGCGCGCGCAGCAGCGCCGGCCGGTAGAACGGTGACAGGCGCATCGCTTTCCTGACCAGCTCCGCACCGCGTTCCGGCTGGCCAGACTTGCGCATCACCGCCGATGCAACGCTGCCGAGTATCTCCGCATTGTTCGGCGCCAGGGCGATCGCTTTCTCGGTCATCTCGATAGCTTTGTCGTGGTCGCTCGCATTCAGATAGGTCAGAGCCAGCATGCCGTAAGCTTCCGCACACTCCGGGTCTAATTCCAAAGCGCGTTCGCCACAGCGAAATGCACACGCCTGGGCCTTTTCAAACTGGTCCTTGCCACCGATACCGCCGCCGACATCTGCCTCGGTAAAATGGAGAAAGCCGAGCATGGCCCAGGCGATCGCATAGTCGGGATCGTGTTCCAGGGCGCGTTCAATAAGCTCCTTTGCCCTGGGCTGCTCTTCGGCGGCCCCACCCAGAACGGCATCCGTTGCCAGGCGCATGCACTCCCAGGCCTGCAGGTTCTTGGTTCCGCTGGACCAGACCCGGTGCTGTTCGCCTTCGCGCAACTGCACATCCATGGCGACGACGATCTCACGGGTTATCTCGTCCTGAACGGCAAAGATGTCCTGCAGCTCGCGGTCGTAGCGCTCTGCCCAGACATGCGCACCGGTCGTCGCATCGATCAGCTGCGCACTGACACGCACCCGGCCACCGGCACTGCGCACGCTGCCCTCAAGCACATAGCGCACGCCCTGCTCGCGGCTCACCTGTTTCACGTCGACCGCTTGTCCCTTGTAGACAAAGGTTGAGTTTCGCGCGACGACCAGCAGCCTGCTGACCTTGGAAAGAGCCGTAATGATGTCTTCGGTGACGCCATCGGCAAAATACTCCTGTTCCGGATCGCTGCTCATCACCGTGAAGGGCAGCACGGCGATCGAGGGGTAGTCAGGAATTGAAAAGTCCAATCCGATTGATGCCTCGAACGCCTGGGATGGCTTGTAGTTGCCGGACTGTCCCAACGAAATACGAAAGGCACGGATCGGTTCGGCGATGTTCTTGAATGTCTGCTGGCCAAGATCCTCGCAGGTAAGGTTCAGAACATTCCTGACCTCACGATGAACCGTCTCGGACAGGCATACCCCGCCTGGGTCTGCGAGCTCTTCCAGCCGTGCCGCCACGTTCACGCCATTACCGAAGATGTCGTCATCCTGAATGATAATATCGCCAAGGTTTACGCCAATGCGAAACTGCAGGCCGCATTCACTGGAAGCGAGCCTTTCCTGCCACGCGATGGAACAGCTGACGGCATCGACCACGCTGGCAAATTCGGCGAGGATGCCATCGCCGATCAGCTTGACGACGCGACCGCGATGTTCGGCAATGAGTGGCTCGATATCGTCCCTGATCAGGTCCGAGAGCGCAGACAGCGTACCCGCCTCGTCCTGTTCCATCAGCTTGGAATAGCCCACCACATCGGCGGCGATAATGGCTGCAAGCCTGCGTTCCACTGAACACCCTCCCGAGCGGCGATCTTATCGGTCTTGGCCCAGTGAATCTATGTGTAGATGTGATGCGGAAATGTCCGGTCCAGAAGCCCCTGCGAACTTGAAGCGACACCTACCAGTCAGCATGAACACCCGTCTGGAGGTCTGTAATTGGCGGCAAGAGGGTCATAAAGTGCGGGCCTGTCAAACCTCTGGAGATGACCCGTTCTTGCAAGTTCATGCAGCAAGCCGGCACTTCAGATTTGCGCTATTTGCTGCCGTGCCGCCACAGCTCACGACAGGTCTGAAGCTGAAGACACAGCGCAAGCTCGGCTGCTGATTTGCACGGGCATTGAGTGCCATATTCAGTCATTCATGACTGTTGAATGTTCCCTTGTTGCCTATGAAATCTTCAGGGTGCGGTGGCTGCCGGCCCGCTAAGACCAAGAGCTTGCTAAGGAGCGATGCGTAGCCTCGCGCGTCATCGATTGCCCGGTGGGAGTGTTCATGGCCGCCAAGCCATGACTTGGGGATCTTGATATCGACTTTATGGGGGTCTGTGCGGCCAAAAATTCCCGAGATGTAGCTACCGATATCCAATGCTCCAGCTGTGAAAATGCTGCGCCCCCAGGAAGGAACGTCCAAGAGATAGCTGTCAGTAAAGCTTCTAAGATAGTGGTCCATCCAAATTCCATCGAATGCAACTGGTCGCGCCGCGAACGACCGTTTGCCGCTGTAGCCCTCAACCCAATCTACAAATCGCCCCATCACTTCGCCCGGTGGTTCCGGATTGGACGTAGCTGTCAACCACGCCTCAGGCTGCGTCTTCCAGAACTGCATTGTCCGTTCATCTGGTTGCTTGTCTGCACGGGGTTTGAGAACGGCTTCGAACTCTCCACACAGCTTGCCGTCCTCGCGAACCACCACCGTCGCGAAGCTGAGCATGGAATTGTTCAGCGGGGATGGCCCGTCACATTCTATGTCGGTGACGAAGTAGTGCGCGTAAGGTTCCATCTATTGTTTGCTGCTTCAATCTCTGTCATTGGAGTTTTACAGATTGTTGTACCTTACTCCAATGCCGATCACTTGAGCATAACATGGGCTCGCCGAATGGCTCTTTCGAGTCACATATGCGCTTTGAGCTGACGGCGAGTTCGGGATGAACAGCGGTCGCCAAGCCAGCGTCCCGCCTCATCTGAAATGGGGAAATTTCACTCTTCCCAGGCAACCGCTGAGATCGAGAGGATGGGTTAAAAACCAAGGTGCTGCGACGACGCGCAATACGTGGAAAACTGAAGGAAATACAGAAGTCTAGAGCGTTTCACGTTGATCATCCGTCGTCACCTCACCCTAAGGAGCACTATGAAAAATACCATGAAAGAAAAGATCGCGCGTGGCGAACCGGCGCTCGGCGTATCGTTGATGTTCCCTTGTCCGCAATTGGTGGAGATGCTCGCCTATGCCGGTTTTGACTGGGTCTTAATCGATTGCGAGCATGGTTCGATCGACTTAGCGGATGTCGAAGTCATGGCGATGGCAGCGGATGCCTCGGGCATCGCAACGGTCGGACGGCCTCGAAGCGATTCAACTGCGGACATCCAGTCGATCCTGGATCGCGGCGTCCAGGGTGTGCAAGTCCCGCACGTGAATACGCGCGAAGACGCCGAGAGGGTCGTTTCAGCGGTGAAGTTTGGCCCAGGGGCACATCGCGGACTTGCCGGAGGAACAAGGCCGGCCCAGTGGGGGTTGGGCATCAAAGCGACGGATTTTGTGAGCGATGCCAACGAGGCATCGCTTGTTTGCGTGCAGATCGAACATTCAGAGGCGGTTGCAAACATCGACGATATACTACGCGTTGAGGGAATTGACGTTTTCTTCATCGGCCCATCCGACCTCTCTCAGTCCATGGGATATCCCGGTGACACTAACGCACAGCCGGTAGCCGAAGCCATCGAAACGACGTTAGCCCGCATTCGCAATGCCGGTCACACGCCAGGCATGCCCGCGACCTCCGCAACCGTCGCAAAGGTTGCTGGATCAGGCTGCAAATACATTTACACGCATTTGCCACAACTGCTCGGCGCAGGAGCGACCAGTTTCATCGAAGCTGGGCGAGGGGGGAAGCCCGGGTGAACGAATTTCCCGCCCGCACGGGTTTGGGTCCATAGCTCGTCCAAACGCAAGCTGACCGCTCCTGCGAAATGGCGGGCTGCATCGACGATTTCGGTAAAGGTGCAATTGTGCTCGTGCGCTGAGAGCTGGCCAACGGAGATTTTTGGCACCTTCAAGAAGTCCGAGGGCCATCTTGGTCGTGACGCTGTAACTGCGATAACGGAATTGCCCAATAAAACCTGCCGTTTCGCCCACCTTTCAGTCCTTCGCTGAAGGCTCTGAAAGGGCAATTTGCAAACGGAACCAGCCACTTCGAACGATAGCAGACTTGTGATACGCTGGGACCAACAGTCAGAAGTACAGCGCCTGCTAGTGACCAAAAACGCGCTGGCCTCGATCGTAGGGGTAGGGGTAGTGAACGACTGGTTCGCCAGACAATGGTGGATTCCAGCACTCATCTTTGTCTTGAGTTCTGGCGCGGCCCCCTTTGTGCGCGCCGAACCAGGGGTGTTTGACAATCGCATAGTTTTCGGCCAATCCGCTGCATTCAAGGGCCCAGCGGCAGCTCTTGGCATTGGCATGCGAGATGGCATACTGGCGGCGTTCAACGAAGCGAACTCCAAAGGTGGTATTCACGGACGCAGGCTTGAGCTTGTCACTTACAACGACGGCTACGAACCTGAAAAGGCCATCGCCAATACCAGTCGTTTGATTCACGAAGACAAGGTGTTTGCCCTTATTGGTGAGGTGGGGACCCCTACCTCGAAGGCTGCTCAACCGATTACAACTGAACTGAATGTTCCGTTCATTGGCCCGTTTACCGGTGCGGCCTTTCTTCGAGACTCGTCACTCGAAAACATTATCAATGTTCGTGCCTCATATGATCAAGAAACCGAGGCGTGGATCGAGCATCTCACCAAGGATCTTGGCTTCACCAGAATCGCAATCTTGTATCAAGACGATTCATTCGGGAGAGCCGGCCTTTCGGGTGTAACCAAGGCCCTGGAGAGACGCGGCATGCAGCTTGTCGCCGAAGGCACCTATAAGCGGAATACGACCGCTGTTAAGCGTGCAGTGCTGGCTATACGCAAAGGCAAGCCCGAAGCCGTTGTCATGGTGGGTGCCTATAGGCCCTGCGCTGAATTCATAAGAGTAGCCCGCAGCATCGAGATGGATCCTGTCTTTGTGAACATATCATTCGTTGGCAGCAAGGCGCTTGCTACCGAGCTTGGTCGCGATGGATCCGGTGTCGTGGTAACGCAGGTCGTGCCCTTTCCTGAGGATACAAACATCTCGCTCGTCTCACAGTATCAAGAAGCCTTGAAAGCGAGCGATCCAAAATTGGAGCCCGGATTCGTTTCGCTTGAAGGTTACATGGTGGGTCGATTGGTGATCCAGGCCCTGGATCGATTGGGCCCGACTGTGACCCGCCACAGACTGCTCTCGACCATCAAGGAGATCGGCCAATTCGATCTCGGCGGCATCGTCCTGTCCTATGGAAAGGACGACAACCAGGGAATGGACCAGGTCTTCCTGACGATGATTCAAGCAGACGGCACTTTCGTGGCCGTGGATGACTTGCAGCCATAGCATACACATGGGAGTTCGCAGTCACGTGCTGAGGTCCCAACGTTGAAGCAAGAGTCGAATTGCTATCATGAGCATTCAAACAGACCAATTTTCAATGGAGGACCGGGATGAGCCTGCTGGTAGACCGCGCGTGCCTCGACAAGATAACAACCGTAAAACACTCTTTGGCATCAAGGCCAAGCTTTTCCTGGCTTTCGGCGTCTTGGCTGCATTGACCGTAGCGGCGACAATCGTGGGGTGGTCCGTCTTCAATAATATCGACCGTTCTGTCAAACGCGTGACCAGGGAAAGCATTCCTAGCATGGTCACCTCACTTCGATTGGCTGAACTGAGTGCGGAGATTGCTGCAACGGCGCCGGCTATCATGGCAAGTCGCAGCCAGGAGGAGCGCGTTAAAGAGCAGATAAAGCTCGACAACCATGCCCGAGCATTAAGAGCTTTGATCGATGATCTCAAAGTCTCGTCGGCATCGCCAGCCGTCTTGACCTCACTTTCCGAGCTTGCAAACGAAATGGCAGCACAATTGACCTCGCTGAACAACGCTGTCGATCAACGGCTCAATGTTGTTGCACAAAGACAAACCAGCCTGGCTCGTCTGTCTCAAGCGAAAGTGAGGTTTCTGGAAATTCTCGAACCCCTCGTGGACAACTCTGTGTTCGACCTGGTCATCAGCAGCGAACGGGTCACTGCAAAAAGCACGCGATCAATCAACAACCTTGTCGAAGGCGGAGTGAGCAGTCTCGACCAGCTCCTCACGATCAATGCCGAAGGCAATTTGGCTGCTGGCCTTATGGCGGAGGCCTTGCACGTCAACACTTCGGCACTACTTCAACCCATCCGCGAAAGGTTTCTTGCCGCCGCTGCGGGTGTTGAACGAAATCTCCGCCAGGTGCCAAAAAGTTCACTAAGGCCGAAACTCGTACAAACAAGCGCGGCCCTTCTGGCCTCAGGCCGAGGAACCGACAACGTTTTTGACCTTCGCGAACATGAACTGAGAACCGCCAATGTAACTGCGCTACTCCCATCAATCGAAAAGGAGCGGCGTGCCGCAGGGCTCAAGTCAGCACATGATCGCTTCTTGCTGGCGCTCACGCCCATGATCGATGACGCCGCCTTCGATGTCGTCCTGTCCACCGAGAATGTGACCACGACAAGCACGGCAGCGATCAGAGAACTCATCGATGTCGGAGCAAACGCATTGCACGTCCTGCTGACCGTGCGTGCCGAAGGCAATCTTGCGGCCGGTCTTCTTAGCGAGGCTGCCGGCACAACGCATCCAAGGTTGTTGCTGCCGCTGCGCGAAAGATTTGTCGCGGCTCAAGGGCAAATTGAACGCATGCTGCAACAACTACCGGCCTCCATCGATGGTCAAGCACTGCGGGAATCGATGACAACCTTGATCGAGCTCGGTAAGGGCAGCGACGGCATTTTTACGCTGCGTCGCAATGAATTGCGGCAAGCTGCAGCTGCGGAAAAGGCACTCGAAGCAAGTCGTACCACCGCTGTTACGCTTGGCGACAAAGTTGCAGTGCTCGTGACGGCCGCAAGTAATCACGGCGATAGGGCTGCCACCGGATCAGAGCAGGCAATCCAAACCGGTAAGCTCTTGATGATACTGTTTACCGCCTCCAGTCTGCTGGGTGCTTTGGTGGTCGTTTTCTACTATGTCGGGCCACGCATTGTGCGACCTTTAGACAACATTACAGAGGCAATGAGTGACCTCGCTGCTGGTGACACCTCCGTCGATATACCCGGACGCAACCGTGGCGATGAACTCGGACGAATGGCACAAGCCCTGGGCGTGTTTCGCGATACGGCCATCGAAGTGCAAAAGTCTAATCTTAAAGAGATTCACGATACACGCCGCCGCTTATCCGATGCTATCGAAAGCATTTCGGAGGCGTTTTCCCTCTACGACCGCGAAGATCGTCTCGTGATGTGCAACAGCAAATACCGGACGTTGCTCTATCCAGAAACTGCCGAAGAGATCAGCCCGGGAATGACATACGAGAAGATCGTCCGGCGCGCTGCCGAGCGCGGCTACATAAAAGATGCAGAGGGCCGGGTCGAAGAATGGGTGGAGGAGCGCCTGGTCCGACACAAGAATCCTGGCGGTTCACACATGCAGCAACGTGGCGATGGTCGATGGATTATGGTCAGCGAGCGCAAGACCCACGAAGGTGGGATTGTTGCTGTCTACTCCGATATCACCGAACTCAAGCAGCGCGAAGCTGAACTTGCAGACAAATCCAATGCTCTGGAACAGCTATCTGCACAGCTCGCAAAGTATCTCTCTCCGCAGGTTTACGAGTCGATCTTCACCGGAAAGCAGCAGGTCACACTGCAGAGTCGGCGTAAGAAGCTGACCGTATTTTTCTCCGACATCGCTGGCTTCACGGAGACTGCCGACCGGCTTGAATCTGAAGACCTTACACAGTTACTCAATCACTATCTGACAGAGATGTCACAAATCGCCCTTGAGCACGGCGCCACTATTGACAAGTACGTCGGCGATGCGATCGTCATATTTTTTGGAGATCCGGAAACAAAAGGTGTCAAGGAGGATGCGCTAGCCTGTGTCAAGATGGCCATTGCCATGCGACGACGCATGGCTGAGCTTCACAGCGTATGGCGAGATGCCGGAATAGAAAAACCCTTGCAGTGCCGGATCGGCATCAATACCGGGTTCTGCACCGTGGGCAATTTCGGCAGCGAGGACCGCATGGATTACACAATCATCGGCGGTGGCGTCAATCTTGCGTCACGTCTGGAGTCCGCTGCAACGCCTGGCGAGATACTTATCTCGTATGAGACCTTTGCCCAAGTCAAAGACCAGATCCTATGCGAAGAAAAGGACGCCATAACGGTCAAAGGCATTGCTTATCCAGTCGCCACCAATCAAGTCGTGGACAGCCGTGACCATCAAAGCAGAGGCAGTCAACTCATTCGCGAAGAGCATCCAAATCTGAAATTAGATATCGATATGGGCGCAATGTCGAAAGAAGATAGAACGCACGCGGCATCAGTCCTGCGCCAAGCCATAAAACAATTGCACACATCCGATTAGTCTGGTCAGAACACCCGGGCAAGGCGGACATAGAGTCCAGATCACCCGAACGTCTGGGAATGACCCTGACCGGAGATGTCGCATGTGTGCTAGGACGGGTGTGGCCCGCGAGTGCAAAGCCTAAATCAGCACCCAGGATTGACCAACGACGATTGCGGTGTGACCCTAATCTCATTGCGTTGGTATTCCTGCAATTGGGACTTCCTCATTAGGTCGTAGTCGGTTTGTGGGACTCCACCACCAACTGCCTCTCGGTTCGGTGGGGCTTGCTATGTGAATGTACCAAAGCTCCCTCCAACCACTCGCGATCAAGTGATGCCAGAAGTGATCGCCAGCACCTTTTAACGAAGCGGCAGGCCATCTATCATCCGGCCAAGGCGGCGGAGCCGTTGGGCCAAATCTCTGGCTGCCCGGCTTCCATATCATGGACACGGTCTTCACACCCCGCACGGGAGATCTGAAATGAAGCTCTCACAAGTCCAGGCGCTGACCACTGCTGCATTCGGCGTCGCTCTACTGATCGCACCGGCTGCGAGTACCGAAACCCAAATATCTTCCGCTGGTCAGCAAACCAGTGGCTTGCGTGACGGCGGCCAGGTCAGAAATTACAACCTTGGGCGCCGCACAGACGCCATCGTCAAACGCCGGTCTTCCAAAAGCAGGGGCGGCCAATCAAAGCGTGCCCGCTCTCACCGTTCCCGCCGTCTCCCCGGCATGCGTTTCCAAGGTGGTGGCCGTTAGGGGCAATCTATACTTACGGTGCCATCGATTACGCATAATCCCGCCTATGTGCCCGTCATTGCGGCAAGACCATACACCCGACTTCCGGACTTGGGGGCAAAACGGATTCTGCGCTCGCTACGATGATCAAGCCCCGTTATTAAA
>JAEKFU010000219.1 GCA_016522385.1 Pseudomonadota bacterium | reverse complement strand
ACGCTGAGACGATCGAAGGCTACAACAAGTGGATGCTGGCCGCCTATATCCCGGTCCAAGCAAAGGAGCGGGGCGATCTTGAGAAGATCTACACCGCGATCGACGGCTTCCTCGGTGGGGCCTATGGCGCCCAGATCGCCGTGCTGCGCGGCTATGCAACCGGCAGCCCGCGTCAGGCGCTCGAATTTGCCAAAGCCGAGAAGTGGCCGGCGGAGAAGATTGCCGCGATCGAAGCAAATATTGCCAAGATCGACAAGAAGTTCGCTGCCGATCAGTTCTGGCAGAACGCGGCCCCCGACCAGCTGAAGGAAATCGAGGCGGAGTGGCAGCGTTTCGTTCAAGCCTAGCGCCACGCCTGCTGCGACAGCGGATCCGTGCAAAGACCAAGGACGCTTGAAAGTGAACCTGACGTGTCGGGCGTGACCCTGTCCGAAAAGTTCGCTCATCGGCGCGTCCCGGTAAATCTTGTCGGCTTGTGGCGAGGAGAGCGGAGCGGCTCGGTTTGGGCATTCATGACGGTATGGGCATCCGTGATGCTCGTGCCGCTTATGGGGTTGGTGGTTTGGTCATTTCTAACGACCAAGGGCTTCCGCGTAGCCTTTGATCCCAACCTCGATGCCTATATGACGTTGTTCGACTCCGGGCGCTGGTCTGTGACCTTGCGTACGATCCGTATTGCCGGGACAGTAACGGTGATCGAGTTGGCGCTGGCCCTGCCGTTTGCCCTTTGGCTGGCCAAAGGCACACGCTCGCCCATGGTGCGGGCGATGACGCTGGCGCTGCTCACGGTGCCGTTCTTCTTGAGTGTTGCGGCCCGAACGATCGTGTGGCGGGCGGTGCTCGGCACTAACGGCCTTGCAAACTCAATGCTGCTTGGCATGGGCGTAATCGACGAGCCGCTCAAGTGGCTTCTGTTCTCCGAGTTCGCCGTACACCTAGGCCTGATCGGGCCTTACTTTCCGACCATGGTGTTCCCGATATTCCTAGCCGCGGTGATGATCGACGATGAGCTGTTGCTCGCAAGCCGAGATCTTGGAGCCGGCTGGCTCTATACGTTCTGGCATGTGGTCCTACCCTTGATCATGCCGGGAGTCATCGCCGGTATCGTCTTCACCTTCGTCCCGATGCTGGGCGCCGACGTGATCCCGGCTCTGATCGGCGGCGGGCATGTGCAGCTGCTCGGAAATTCAGTGCACGGCTTACTGACAGCGCTCAATTATTCGGTGGCCGCCGCCTTGTCGACCTTCATCCTGGTGACGATGATGGCCCTGTTGGTGATCTTGCGGCTTTTGCTGCCTAGGGTCGGCGGTCTCGGCGAAGTGTTCGAGGGGCTTAAGCGATGAGCCAACCATCCACGTCTTCCGTGCGCTCCCCGGCTGATCACCAGTTCGACGAAGGCCGTCATGGTTGGATTGCAGCTTGCCCTGGCTATGTGGTCCTCGTCGTGATCTATGCGCCCATCGTGTGGTTGGCGGTCATGTCGATTAGCACCGAGCCTCTGAGCGGCATTCCCGGACCATTTACAATCGAATGGTACCAGCGGCTGTTTCGCAACACCAAGTGGGTCGATCCACTGTGGTTGAGCCTGGCGCTTGCCGCAGCGGTCGGGATTGCCTGTATGGTGAGCGCCACGGTCGTCGGGCGCACGCTGCCGCACATGAAGCGGCGAGGATCGGTCCTGTTTGCGGTTTTGCTTCCGCTCTTCGTGCCCGGCGTGGTCATGGGGACGGCGCTGTTCTTGTACTTCCGCTCGTTCATGGGTCTTAAGCTCGGCCTATGGTCGCTGGCGATCGGCCACTTTGTCTGGGCGTTTCCTTTCTCGTTGTTGGCGGTCGTGGTTATGGCGTCGCGCTTCGATAACCGGCTGCTCGATGCCGCCGCGGACCTCGGCGCGGATGCATGGCGGCGGTTTTGGCACATCGAGTTCCCATCCTTGTTGCCAGGCATTGTCGCCGCCGGGCTGTTCGGGTTCCTGCTCTCGTTTAACGAATTGTCGCGCAGTATTTTCTTAAGTGGTCGCCAAACCACGCTGTCGCTTTATGCCTGGGCGCAAGCATCTTCGCACACGACTGCTGTGCCATTGATCTACGCGCTCAATTCGCTGGTGCTTGTCGTCAGTTTGACCTTGATCTGCGGCGCTTTCTGGTTGCTCTTTGTGCGCGGGGCCGCGGAGTAATCCGTTGCTGGCAGAGTTAGTGCGACTGCTCAACGTCAAATCCGGGCGCTCAGTCATCCGAACCGTTACCCACTTAGAGTCGCAATGTCTGGAGAGTAGACATAATTCGCAAGCCGCTTGAATGTCTGAGACAGGCGGAAACGGTATCTCTCCTACGAACGCCCAACGTTTTCGCAGCCAGGCTTGGCGTGGCGCACGAGCTTTTGAGCCTTCAATGCCGATACAGCTTACTGTGGCATCGCCATTGGTCGTGTATTGGTTGAACTGCAAATGGTGGATGAGACTCAGTTTGGCCGCCACTGGCCGAGATATTGACAGTCTTGAGCCACACTAATGTTCATCAGTGTCTCATAGGCGCGACGTGCCCGATCAAGGATCGTCGGAACATCATCTTCGAGCAAGAACCTCTGTCGAACGAGCTTGTCTGCGGCGCCTAAAGTTGCCGTCAGAAAGCGTTGTTTGGTGGGGTAGCGTTCTTCTACGGATCGGCGCGGGTCGCCAACGCGACGACGTTGCTGTTCCGTGGTATGAAACGGCAGGAAAGAACCTTCCCAGCGTCCGAGGCGGGCTTGAAGACGAGAAGCTGTGCGCAGATTCCATCCCAGGTAGGTACCAAGCGGCACTGCGATTTGCGGCATTCGAATGCCGCCGCGATCATTGCCATCTTCATCCGGCAAGGGGACCACCGTAATGAAGCGACGACCTGGCAACGCCGGTTGCAGATCGGCAATACCGTGTGTTTCGAACCGGGGCCCATGATCCAGGCGTGGAGGGCTTAGATTGTGTGTCGGAACCTTAATTGATGGGATTGTGGGAAAAGCCCGATGGTAAGCGGCGACGGTTCCAAGGGAACCGTCCGCCAACTGCGGATGAGTGCTTTGAGGAGGACGTTTTGCCCTTGTCGCCCATTCGTCAAGAGCAACAAGCAATGCCCGTGCAAGCGGCCGGAAATCGAACGGGTTGTGGCAATTCTCGAAGTTTCCACGCCGGGTTCGGATCGACACGCTATGTGGGGCACCGGCCACCGCGTAGATGCGGGTCTTTTCGTCATGGGGGATGTCTGAGCGGCCTTGCACGTCCGTATGCAGTAAGGATGCAGCGCGTGTCCAATATTCCGTCGAGGCTGAAAGGTAAAAGAGCTTTGGCACAAAGGCGGTCTTTCGAACGACATCGAGAAGACTTGCCGATTTGCCGGTCACCGGGTCCCTGGTAGATGTGGTTGCGAAGGGAAAGAAGTCTACCGGATACAAATGATCCTCGAACGGGCTCGGATGGCGCGTCGTTTGTGCGAAACGGTGATTAAAAGACCCTTTGCCTGCGCCCGGTCCGTGTATGAACGCCGCATCGAAAACCGGCCTAGCGGCTTCATCCCTATGAAAGCCCTGCCATAGCATGTGTTGGATCACGCGCGCCGACTGGGAAAAGCCGTAGATTATCGCAGCTTGGATACTGGTCTGACCACCAGAGCCGGATGCAGCGAGCGGATTTGCAGTTCCGAACTGGTCGCTGGAAGCATAGCGAAAGAAAGAGATGGTGTCGCGGATCGCCGCCAAGCCGGCTCCGACGATGCGAGGCTTCTTAGCTTCATAGACAAGCTCATAGAGATGGTGGGGCCTGAAACCGCCATTGAGTTTGACACGTACCGGACTGGCCGCGTCGCCGCGGGCATCGGTTACGAAGCGCCAGCGGTCGCGCTGAATGAGCTGGCGTTCGTTTCCTGGACCGGTTCGAACCGTCATGCGGTCTTTGGGACTGTTCAAGGCCACCGGCGGATAGCCCCGAGACCCTCCCCAGGCGACAGGATAAATGTCGCCAGGGTAAGTCGTCGCGATTTCGGCAGCGACGAGCCCCTTAGTTGGAGGTCCCGTGTCCTTGGCGATGGGCAGTTCGATCTGGAGCCTATTGTTTCCGGGCACAACGTCCCAGTTCCACGCGCTCCACAGTAGCGTATATCCCTCAGTCAGCAGAAAGCCATTGCCAAGATCCATGGCCGAGCTTGGCGCGTTGCTCCAATCCGCATCGTTGAAGACATTGAGCATTATCAGGTTACCCCGATTATTGACGCCATAGAGCAAGCGACCATTGGCTCGGCTCAGGTCAACCGGTTTGATAAGGACGAAATCGCCGGCAAACTTGACGCGACCCGCGGCATCTCGCGGTGCGCGCTTGAGATCGACGATGCGGTCATTGGCAGAAGAAGCGGGGTTCAGGGCAAAGTGCAGGCGACCGGCAATCACTTCGTAAGCACCAACCTTGCCGAAGCTCTTGCCCCCAGCCAAAGGCGTGCGCTGAAGAATGTCTATGCGCGAAACCTCAGCTATCGCAGATGGCGCAACGGATGTTATGAAGATCGCGCAGACCAGCACCATCCAGCAAACGCTCGGGTGGACTTTGTATGTGAACCTTGCTTGTGCCCATATGCGCAAATGGGCAATTCGATTCCCGCTAGGTGTACCGGGAAAAGTCCAAGGATTAAGAAATATTGCGGTCTCTTTCATCGTTCACAAATATAATTGAGCGATATGCTGCCAAGATGCACATAATTCTGTTATCGTCTTGCACAAACGAAAGCAGCCGACAGGCATTCTTGTTCTCACCAATCATCTTCACATGCATCCGTTCGGCGCGAAACGGGTTGGCGCATCACCTTTCAATGCGAACCAGCAATGGCCTTATGACCCTTTTTGTTGCGCACGCTCTAGGCGAACAGACCGATCACAAATCGCGCTGACTTCGCCAACATGTGGATGGGGTTTTCAGTATCGCCGCATCTCTCCAAGACTTCTGTCAGGCGCTTCAGTTGAGCAACCTGCAATTTTATGCAGCGTCAAGGCCACCAAATGCGACAGAGCGTATGTCCTCCATGAAAAACGATTTTGTCAGGTGATCTGCAGGCCGTGATCCGGTTGCGCCATAACAAAGAAGGCCCTGCCGACCTTAGGTGAGCGTTGATCGCGCTTGAAAAACGTGTTCGAAGGGCCCGTGGCGACAATCCACAGCCCAACTTTGACGAATCGCCGGGCAAGCTTAGAGTGCCACTATCGTGACAACCAGGAGTGGCAACCATGGACCTTGATATATTTTTGCGTGTTGGCGGCAACGCTGCCGGCATCATGATTCTTGTGACGCTCATCATTTGGTGGATGCGGCGACGTGAAGTCAAACGTGAGGGCAAGGCTAGCCCCGTTGCGCGCGTTAGGTTGCGCCAAGAAGCGATGCTGCATGCCCATGATCCCGCTCCCTAGGAGCCAAGGCGTATCATGCCCGGCCTTACTGGACGTTACCGGCATTGGCTCATTGTGTGCATCCTTGCCTTGCTCATAGTGATGCTGGTGGCGGCTGTACCATGACGACCGGCCTTGGCGCCAGAGCGTTTCATGTTGATTTGAAACCAGTCTGACGGAGCAATTTTCCCGCACAATCAAGCATTTGCCCGGCATCCTTGATCCAGAAATCATATTGAAGCGTCAACTGACCGGTGGTCACTGTGACCGGATCGGTAACACGATCATTTGCTGATATCGGCTGGACATGGGGCATACCGGCGAAATCCCCCGCTCGTTCTAGTAAGCGCCAGAGTAATGCTCGCCGGCAAGCGTCAAGGGCGGGTCAGGTGGCGAATCGTAATACCGTGTGCCCATCAATGAGCATCGACTGAAGCGTTGCGAGCGAGCTCTGCGTGGCCCCGGAACGTGGACTTGCGCGGCAGGGACCGAATATGTCCACTAAATTCCGGGCGCGGACTCCTGTTACTCTCGCAAACAAAGTCAGTCCGTCAAATTTCGGGCCTGTGGATAAGTCAGCAGAATAATTCTTTAGCATGTAACTCACCCAGAATAACCTGCACAGGAATAAGAATCAGTGATTATGAAGATGGTCTGCACCAAGAGATTGCGGAATTTCGAGTGCTAGTGGGGTAGATTTGTTGAAGGCGAACAAATCCCGCAGGTAGGTTTAACTCTTGGAATAATCAAACTGGCGCAGATGCCTTTTGCTTCGATACCGTCTCTGGTGGTCCCTGCAACACAACCCCAAACGGTGCAGGCCCTTTCTTGCCCGTCGATGGTACTGACATAACGACCGGATTGCTGAGTTCGACGGTTGTTGACGGCGGCACTACGCTCGATTTGACATTCAATAATTTCGACCCGGGTGAG
>JAEKFU010000116.1 GCA_016522385.1 Pseudomonadota bacterium | reverse complement strand
TCCTTATAGATGCCGTGCGCTGCGATGCCGCGCTCTGCGACTTCGTGCATCGACCATGTGCGGATCTGCAGTTCGACCCGCATGCGGTGGGGGCCGATTACGATAGTGTGTATGGATCTGTAATCGTTCTGTTTTGGTGTGGAAATGTAATCCTTGAAACGCCCTGGCACCGCACGCCAGGCCTGGTGCACAACGCCTAGCGCCTGGTAACAGTCATCCTCGGTCTCGACGATGACGCGAAATCCGAATATGTCGGATAGTTGGCTCAAAGACAGGTGTTTGTGCTCCATCTTGCGCCAAATTGAATACGGCCGCTTCTCCCTGCCGGTCACCTCGGCCTTAATGCCATGTTCTTTCAGCATGGTTGTAAGCTCGGCTTCGATATTGCTGAGGATATCGCCGCTTTCCTTGCGCAATAGCTTCAGCCGGTCGCGGATGGTCTTGAAGGCCTCCGGATTGAGCACCTCAAACGAGATGTTCTCCAACTCTTCGCGCACGGTCTGCATGCCCATGCGGCCAGCAAGCGGGGCATAGATATCGAGAGTTTCCTCGGCGATCCGGGCGCGTTTGTCAGGCTTGACGTACTTGATCGTGCGCATGTTGTGCAGCCGGTCGGCCAATTTCACCAGCAACACCCGGATATCGCGGGAAACGGCTAGCAGTAATTTGCGTAGATTTTCCGCCTGGGCAGCTTCCTTGGTTACAAGGTCGAGCCGTTTGATCTTGGTCAGGCCCTCAACGAGATGGGAAATCTCGCTACCGAATAGTTCTTCAATCTCCTGATGCGTCGATTCGGTGTCCTCGACCACGTCATGGAGTAAGGCGGCAACGACGGTGGCGTCGTCGAGTTTCAGGTCGGTTAAGATGGCGGCGACCTCAAGTGGATGCGAAAAATACGGATCTCCAGAGGCACGCTTTTGATGGCCATGCGCCTTCATGGCATAAACATAGGCGCGGTTCAGCATCGCCTCGTCGGCATCAGGGTCGTAACTTGTGACACGCTCAACTAATTCGTACTGACGCATCATGGTGGGCGTTTTGCCTTTGTCCTGCCGTTCGGTGAGAGTGCTTGGGTTGTTCCAATGCGATCAACTCTATAACAAAAAAATGACCGGGCGCTAAATGCGGGCCCGGCCACCGGTTTTCAATGAATGTTGAATTCGTCGAAGGTACTCAAAGCGGCGTGTCACATCCGCAAATCATGGCCCTCAGTAACCCGAACGCTGGCTACCTGGGCTTTCCGCCGGCGGCAGGCCTTCGAGCCCGCGCAGCAATTCTTCCTCTGTCATGCGCTCGTATTCATCAGGAGTTTCCTGGGCGGATTCTGGAGTAACGATCTCGCCGCCTGCGAGCAACGGAACCTCGCTCTCTTCGGGCTCGTCCACCTCAACGTGTTTCTGCATTGAGTGCACGAAGTCCTCGCGCAGGTCTTCGCGATCAATTGACTCATCGGCGATTTCACGCAAGGCAACAACCGGATTCTTGTCGTTGTCCCGCTCCACCGTCAATGGGGCGCCCTGAGATACCATGCGAGCCCGGTGCGCTGAGAGCAGCACCAATTCAAAACGATTGGGTAGCTTGTCAATGCAGTCTTCTACGGTGACGCGCGCCATGCAGCTCGTCTCCTTTCAGATTGGTTGAAATGCTTGATCGGCAAGCTATTTAGTCTGCAAATCATACAAATGCAAGTGATCTACGGTCTGTTGAGATTAAGGATATGGTGCTGGCGTGACCAGTATCTCCACATACCCCAGAGCCAATCGATATTTACGGTGTGTTGTGATGGCTATTCGACTATCACCAACGCACCGATATCGGTACGGTTGTAGAGATCAACGACCTCATCATTACGCATGCGTATGCAGCCGCTGGAAACTGCCCGTCCAATCGAGCCGTCATTGTTGGTGCCATGAATTCGGTAGATCGATCCGCCCAGGTACAAAGCCCGCGCGCCGAGTGGATTGTTCGGCCCGCCGGGCATAAACGCCGGTAGCTTTCGACCCTTCTTGAGTTCGCGGGCAATCATCTGAGCCGGCGGGGTCCAACCCGGCCATTCCGCCTTTCGGGAGATCCGCTTGCGGCCCTGCCACGTGAAGCCCTGCCGGCCGACCCCAACGCCGTATTTGATGGCTTTGCCGCCAGGCAGGACATAGTAAAGGCGTCGTTCGCCGGTCTTGATCAATATAGTGCCCGGTTTCAGATCACGTTTGAACGGGACCGTCAATTTGCCACGGTAACCGGAAAAAATGGAGCCCGACGGCGAAGATCTAGAAGGTGGTTCGGAGAAAACACTGCCTGAGAAATTGTAGCGCACCTTGGTTTCGGCGCCGGCGCCGGTGGTTGACACCACCAGAACACACAAACTGATAAGAGTGTTGACCCACGTATTCACTTGACAGCCCCTTTGCATGACTCAGTTTGGAAACTGGATTCCTATCAACGGTGCGATTGAATGAGCTGCAACCCCCCGCAGCGTCACCTGACGGCGCCCAGTAAGCACCAATTTGGTTAAACCTGTGTGTATTTACTCAAATCGCAATTCGCTGGCTACTCGCCTGTGGTTGTCAAAAACTCATAACTGTCTGGTTCAGGTGCCAGCAATTCAAGCAGTTCTGCGGGGCTCTTGCCCGTCAGGGGATGGCGCCAATCAGGGGCAATTTCGACGAGTGGCGCTAAGACGAAGCTGCGTTCGGAGATACCCGGGTGTGGAAGAATTAGCGGCTCTTGACATCCCTGCCCTTTTGTCTTGCCCGGCAGAATGATTCCTTCATAGTCCAGCAAATCCAGATCGAGCGTACGCGGCCCCCACTTCACCGAACGGCGACGGCCGGCGGCCAGCTCCAGATCGTGCAAATGCTGCATGAGCTGCTGTGGGGTAAGCTTGGTAGCAATCACCGCGGCAGCGTTGACGTAGTCCGGCTGCTCAAATTCACCCATCGGTCTGCTGAGCAACAGGCGTGACGCTCTGGCGACCCTTGTCGACCCGGTATCCAGCATCTTGAGTGCCGTTAATACTGTCTCGTCAGGGCTTCCCCAAGGGCCTTCCACATTGCTGCCCAATCCTATAAGGATCATTCTGTCGCGCCTGTTTGTATTTGGCTCATCGCACTGCGTGGCCGACCGCATTTCAGTATCTAATTTTAACAAATTGATTTCAGAAAAGGAGATTATCCGTCATGCATTTTTATCCGGACGAGCGCATTGCCTTGTTCGTTGACGGTGCCAACCTGTACGCAACCGCCAAAGCGATCGGATTTGACATCGATTACAAACGCCTATTGGCGTTTTTTGCCAAGAGAGCCCGATTGGTCCGGGCCATCTATTATACCGCTTTGATGGATGATGCCGAGTACTCGCCGATCCGCCCGTTGATCGACTGGCTTGACTATAACGGCTTCATGATCGTCACCAAGCCGGCCAAGGAGTTCACCGACGGTGCCGGGCGACGTAAGGTCAAGGGCAATATGGATATCGAGCTTGCTGTAGACATGATGCAGCTGGCCGAAAACCTCGATCACATAGTCTTGTTCTCAGGTGACGGCGATTTCCGGTCTTTGGTTGAAGCCGTCCAGCACAAGGGACGACGTGTGTCAGTTGTATCGACTCTATCGACGCGACCGCCAATGGTTGCTGATGACCTACGGCGCCAGGCTGACCAGTTCATCGATATTGCCGATATGCAAAAAGAATTCGGCCGAGCGCACGATGATCGCCGCGAACGGGCACCGCAGCAGGACTTCGATGATTATGATGAAGAAGAATACGCCGAAGTCTAAGGTCGGTTGAGGTGATCGTGACGGCTCCGCAGCCCGATTGCCAGCTATGTCCCCGGTTGGCGGCATTCCGATCCGAGCAACGCAACTTGCATGCCGATTGGTTTAACGCTCCAGTGCCGGCATTTGGCGACAGTCAGGCGCAGTTGATGGTTGCCGGTCTTGCACCTGGCCTGCGTGGTGCCAACCGAACCGGGCGTCCCTTTACCGGTGATTATGCTGGTGATCTGCTTTACGAGATGCTGCAACGCTATGGATTCACGGTTGGCACTTATGATGCCCGACCGGACGACGGACTGAAGTTGCGAAACTGCATCATCGTCAATGCCGTGCGTTGCGTTCCGCCGCAGAACAAGCCAACGCCGCAGGAGATACGGCAGTGCAACCACTTTCTGGCAAGCGAAATTAGCGCCCTGCCCCGGTTGAAATGCATTCTGGCGCTCGGCCGCATAGCGCACGAAGCCGTCTTGACCAGTCAGGGGCTGGTGCGCAGCCGGCATGTTTTTGCACATAATGCATGTCACGAACTGCCGGGCAGGCTCAGTCTGATCGACAGCTATCATTGTTCGCGATACAATACCAATACTGGCCGCCTTACACCGGAAATGTTCCGTCAGATCTTCGATCGGATCTCTGGTGTCTTGGGCGGCTAGAGCGTTTCAGACTGAATCAGCCTGATACGTGAGTCGCCTGCTAACCTATTGAATTTGAGCATGTTCTTATCAAGAAAGCGCTTCCACTATTGTGGAGCATGCTCTAGGGTCTGTTGAGTATCAGGGTTGTGGCGCTGATACTCAACAGACCCTAGCCACGCTCGCGCATTAGGCGAGATTTTTCACGCTGCCAATCGCGTTGCTTTTCTGTTTCGCGCTTGTCGTGCCTCTTTTTGCCGCGCGCCAGAGCAATTGCGAGCTTGGCGCGGCCACGATCATTGAAATAGAGCTTCAACGGAACGATGGTCAGGCCCTCACGCTGCACGCCTGATGCAAGGCGGTCGATTTCCTTGCGATGCATCAAAAGTTTGCGCTTGCGACGCGGCTCGTGGTTGAACCGGCTCGCCTGGCTGTATTCTGGGATATGGCTGTTGACCAAAACGAGTTCATTGCTTTCCACCGTGGCATAGGCCTCAGCGATATTGGCCTTGCCCTCACGCAGTGCTTTGACCTCGGTGCCGTACA
>JAEKFU010000103.1 GCA_016522385.1 Pseudomonadota bacterium | reverse complement strand
CTTCGACGCTCGACTACAGGCCGTCCTAGACGGACTTCTCGCAAGCGTCGAACTGGATGAACGCAGCCGCCTGACCATGCCCGGCGCGATTGCTGATACCCGATTCAATCTGCCGCTGTCCGGCTGGTACTGGCAGGTCACTGCGCTCGGTGAGGACAAAAATGAGATGGTATCGACATCCTTGCTTGAGCAGCGGCTTTACCTGGGTGATCTCGAAGCCGCACCGCGTGACAAGGCCGGCGTCGCTCGGGTCTATCTCTCCGACAGCGAAGGTACGCGACTTAGGGCCATTGAACAGCGCTATACGTTGTTTGGCAGCAAGCATCAGTATTCCTTTGTTGTTGCGGGCAATTTTGATGAATTGCGGTCTGAAATCACGGCCTTCGAGAACGCGTTGATTATTGTTCTGGGACTACTGGGGGCCGGCCTCTTGATCGCAGTGCTTGCCCAAGTGCGCTTTGCCATGCGACCACTTAGGGTCTTGGAAGAGGAGTTGACATCGATCCGCCAGGGAAAGTCCGAAACCTTGAATGAACACTATCCCGTCGAGATTGAACCGGTCGCTCACGAGCTTAATCTGCTGGTCAAATCAAATACCGAGGTGGTCGAACGCGCCCGCACCCAGGTGGGCAACTTGGCACATGCGCTCAAGACGCCACTGAGCGTTCTGGCGAACGAGGCCGAAATCAACTCGCAAGGCCTGGCTGGGAAAGTCAACCAGCAGACGGGGGTCATGCGCGATCAGATCAACATGTATCTCGATCGTGCCCGTCGCGCAGCCCGGGCTCGTTCGCTTGGCACATCGAGCGATCCCAAAGAGGTCGTCGATGCCATCGTGCGCACCTTGCTGAAGATACATGCCGACAAAAATATTAATGTCGAAATCACGTGCCCCGACAAACTCAAGTTCCGCGGCGAACGTCAGGATCTTGAAGAGATGGTCGGCAACCTGCTCGACAATGCGTTCAAGTGGACAGCAAGCCGTGTAGAAGTGGCGATCCGGCTGGCGGAATCGCAAGCAGACGATGGCCGCTTATGGTGCGAGATCACGGTTGCGGACGACGGACCGGGACTACCGGATGACAAACGCAATCAGGCGCTCGAACGTGGACAGCGGCTCGATGAGACCAAACCGGGATCCGGGCTTGGTCTGTCAATCGTCTCCGAGACGGCTGGCATGTATAACGGCACGGTCAAGTTGGGCAAGGGGCATCTCTGCGGTCTGATGGTGACCTTGCGTTTGCCCGCATTGATGGGGTGATTGTGCAGCCTGCGCCGCTCTAGGCGCAAATTAAATCACGTCAACCGACGGTCTCTTCTGCGCCTGCGGCGCCTTCCTTATCGGCATAGGGCACACCGCGCTCCCTGTAAGGCGTTCGATTGTAGAATGCACGGTAGCATTTTGAGAAATGCGACGGTGATGAAAATCCGCAGGCAAGCGCCACATTGATCACCGATAGATCGGTCTGCAGCAACAGCGAGCGCGCCTTCTTCAGGCGCAATTCGAGGTAATAACGTTTCGGCGACCGGTCGAGATAGCGCCTGAACAATCGCTCCAGTTGGCGCGTCGAAAGGCCAGCCTGTTTTGCCAGCACGCTGGGCGAAAGCGGCTCTTCGAGATTGTTCTCCATCTCTTCGATAATGCCGACGAGCTTGGGGTGTCGCGCGCCGATCCGTGCCGGCAGCGACATGCGTTGGTGTTCGCTGTGATGGCGGATCGGCGAGTGCAGAACCATTTCGGCAACCACCGACGCAAGTTCCGGCCCGTGCTGGCTGGCAATCAACGACAACATCATATCGAGCGCTGCCGTGCCACCGGCGCTGGAGAACCTGTCCCGGTCAATCTCAAACAGGCTGCCTGTAGCGTTGATCTCTGGAAAGGCTTCGGAGAACCCCGGCAGATTCTCCCAGTGAATGGTGCAAGCATATCCATCTAGCACGCCAGCGGCCGCCAGAATGTGGGCGCCGGTGCAAACCGCCCCGATGTCGCGACCCTTGCGGGCGGCCTTGCGCAGCCAGTTGATCAGCCGTTTGTCACAATGCCGGTGGACATCGATACCGCTGCACACGACGACATAGGCATGATTATCAATATCGTCCAGCTCGCCCTGGGCGACCGAGACGATGCCGTTGGAGGCCCTCACCGGTTCGCCGTCGATCGAGTGGACCGACCATTGGTAAAGTTCGCGCTCGACATGGCGGTTGGCGAGCCGCAAGGGCTCGATCACCGAAGTGACGGGCATCATCGTAAACTCATCGACCAGAATTAACGCAACTCGTTGCGGCAATTCACGAGGTTTGTCGGTGAACATCTGGCAACCTTAATCTCAGTGCCGATCTGTTCGCGCAAAATGCGCCTTTTGTGCCCCATAACAGATTGTCATGAGCGCGCGCAACTCCCGTAAAAGCGCCACCAGCACTTCTAATGAAACAGCCTAGACGGCCTTCGTTGACGGTGAGGCTGGGCTTTACGCGACCCGCTGGGGGCTAAACGACCGGCGGGTCCTGCTGACCGAACAGTCTGATCGCCGCTGCTCGGCGGCCGGTTTCCACAAGCCAGTCCCAGGCGAATTCCGCATAGGATCGAAAGATATAAAGGTCGATCGTGTCCGGTCGCTCGTCGACAATGTGCACCATGGCGGCGATTTCGCCGTACCGCAGTCGCCTTACCGTGCCTGCAACGATTTCGGTGCTGAGCAGGTTAACTGGCGCGCCTTTCATGAGGATCTCGCGCGCACCATTGCCCTGTAGTCGGATGATGGCTCTGGCATCACTCAAATCGACGGCCAGTGAATGAATATCGGTCAGTGCCTCACGCAATTCACCCAAGACGTCTTGTATCTTTGCACGCGGGCAGCACACCAGCCATTGATCGACCGACAGCCACAGGATCGACAGATCACCATGAGTGGTTGATGTGCGCGGCTTAACGGGCAGGTCAATGCCCAGCACCTTCTTGGCGGCAGCGGCGAATTTCCGATCCGATAGCTCACCGCGCAGATCGATCATGCCCCGGTCGCTGACTTCGCTGATATCGACGGCCAGTTTGGCGCGATCGGTCCGGCTTGCCGGGCCGCTTAGCGGACTTTCGAACTGTGGCTCAGACATTCTGGCGGGCCCCTTGCTTGTCATAGAAAACCGGGTCGACGATTTGTGCCTTGACAACCTTGCCCGCCAGCGGAAACAACAGCATCTCACCCATGCGGTTGCGGCCGTCTTCGATCAGCGCCATTGCGATAGAGCGCTTCAGGGTGGGGCTCCAGTAGGTCGACGTTACCTGGCCGATCATCTTCATCGGCGGCTTATCCGTCACTTTCTCGACCGCATAAGCGCCATCTGGCAAAACCTCGTTCGGATCCTCGGTATATAGACCGACAAGCTGCTTGCGGTTCGGCGCCTTGAGGTAGCTCTGCTCTAATGAGCGCTTGCCAATATAGTCCGTCTTTTTCTTCGATACCGCCCAGTCCAACCCCACATCGAGTGGCGTCACGGTGCCGTCGGTCTCATCGCCAATGACGATAAAGCCCTTTTCGGCCCGCAGCACATGCAGCGCTTCGGTTCCATAGGCCTTGATGCCGAAAGGCTCGCCCGCTTTGAGAAGGCTATCCCACAGCCCCCGACCAAAGTTGGCCGGCGCTGCGATCTCATAGGACAACTCACCGGAGAAACTGATCCGGAAAACCCGCACCGGATAGCCGCCGACCCTGCCCTCGGCCATCGACATGAAGGACAGACCATCAGCGGAAAAATCGATGTCCCCGCCAAGCGCCTGCAGGACCTCACGCGCTTTCGGGCCCGCGACGGCAAACTGCGCCCACTGTTCGGTCACCGGTGTGACGAATACCCTGAGCTCCATCCACTCCGTCTGCAGCCATTCCTCAAGCCATGCGGCGATGCGGTCGGCGCCGCCCGAAGTCGTATGCATAAGGAAGTGATCGTCGGCGAGGCGCACCGTGACGCCATCATCCATCAAGAAGCCCATCTCGTTCATCATCAAGCCATAGCGGCCCTTACCGATCTTCAAGGTCGAGAACGTATTGGTATAAACTCGATCGAGCAGTGCGGCTGCATCCGGGCCCTTGATCTCGATCTTGCCAAGCGTTGAGGCATCGAGCAGCCCGACGCCCTCACGCACCACCATGATTTCC
Organism: Pseudomonadota bacterium; assembly: GCA_016522385.1. GTDB lineage: Bacteria > Pseudomonadota > Alphaproteobacteria > Rhizobiales > Aestuariivirgaceae > JABDJG01. The sequence goes on along the minus strand of JAEKFU010000103.1, from coordinate 2,556 downwards.
CGGTTTACCGCCGCCTGTCGGTCCTCGTTCATCTTTGGATAGCAATAGGGCCGGCGCCATTCGCCGACCGGCTCGAAGTTCGCCTGTTCGGCCTCATGCCAGGAAAAGACCGGCGTTTTGCGCACCGGCAGGAAGAGCTTCCCGACCGATGTTCCGGCGATTGAGCCCATCGAGATCGGCGTATAGGGCGGTCGGAACGTGGTCGTTCCGATTTCCGGAATAACGCGACCGGTCGCCTGCGAAACGACGCCAAGGCCGTTGACGTTGGACGTCTTGCCCTGATCGGTCGCCATGCCAAGCGTCGTATAGCGCTTAGTGTGTTCGACCGACTCATAACCTTCACGTTGGGCAAGTTCGAGATCGGCCGCGGTCACATCGTTCTGGAAGTCGATGAAGTGCTTGTTGCCCTCATTGTATTTGCCCGTCGCCGGCGCAAACCAGATAGGTTCCAGCCGTTTCTCGGCTTCTTGTTCGGTACTAGGCGGTTTCATCCTGACCGCCTTGGCCTTCGACATAACTGCCTTGGCCGCTGCCTCACCGGCGGCATAGCCTTCGGCGATGCACTCACCAACGCTCATCCGGCCGTTTGCCGCACCGGCGATGCTAATCGCATCACTATGCCGGGCTGGCACGAAAGTCTGCAGACTGTCATCGAATTTCAACTTTCCGCCATTGTGACACCACAGGTGAACCGCCGGGTTCCAGCCGCCCGACATGGCAACGAAATCGCATTCGATCTTTTCTTCATTTATCACCCGGCCCTGCCCGGATGAATATGGCGCGACCTTAACCGCGCTGATCGCCTTGCCACCAATATCGGTCTCTATGCCGGCAATCGCATGGCCGCTCATCACCTCAAATCCGGCGGCACGGGCCGCTTCGGCCAGCGCCCCGTCCACCTGTTGGCGGACATCGACGATACAGGCGATCCCGACACCGGCTTCCTTCAGGCGCAAGGCCGTGCGATAGGCATCATCATTGTTGGTAAACAGTACACCCATCAGACCCGGTGCAACACCATAGCGTTCCACCAGCCCGCGCGCAGCCGATGCCAGCAACACACCGGGTCGGTCATTATTGGCGAACGCGATTGGCCGCTCGATGGCGCCGGCGGCAACGACAACCTGATTTGCCCGCACCTTCCACAATCGATGCCTAGGGACACCATCAGCAATCAGTTGCGGGTCGTGATCAGCGAGCCGTTCAAAGAGTAGAAGATAATTGTGATGAAAATGGCCGGCCACAGTTGTGCGTGCCAGCACGTGGACGTTGTCGGCTTTGGCTAGCTGCTGTACACGCAATGCGGCCCAGTCCGTCTGCGGTCTGCCATCTATTTTGCCACCCGCAATATCAGCCAGCCCACCGAACCGAGGGTTTTCGTCGGCGATGATCACGCGGGCGCCCGTCGACGCTGCAGCTTCGGCCGCTGCAAGCCCGGTCACACCGCCACCGATCACCAGCACTTCGCAATGCACATGCAACTGCTCGTAAGTATCTGGGTCGCGACCGGTCGGTGCCTTTCCGAGGCCGGCTGCATGGCGGATCGTCGGCTCATAGATGGTCTTCCAGAATGATCGCGGCCACATGAACGTCTTGTAGTAAAACCCGGACGGGAACAGCCGTGATAGACGGTTGTTGAACGCGCCGACATCGAACCCGAGGCTCGGCCAGCGGTTCTGGCTGACTGCAACCATGCCGTCATAGAGCTCAACCTGCGTGGCGCGCAGATTGGGCTCATGGCGTGCACCTTCGCCTACCCCGACAAGCGCGTTGGGCTCTTCGGACCCCAGTCCGACCAGTCCGCGCGGGCGGTGATACTTGAAGCTGCGCCCGAGAAGGCGTTGACCGTTCGCCATGACCGCTGATGCCAGCGAGTCGCCGGCAAACCCGGTCATCTTCTTGCCATCGAAGGTAAAGGAGACAGGTTTGGCCCGGTCAGTCAGCCGACCGGCTCCGGCACTTTCGGGAAGCCTGTAGGGTTTGCCGGTCATGAACGTACCCGCGCGTTTCGCTTGGCGACCGGTTTCTTCGCCTTAGTTGCTTTCAGATGCGGTGCGAAGTGCTCGGCCCAGTAACCGGTGGCCTGCCGCATCAACTCTACAGGCGGCAATTCATCGATCTTGTAGTAGGCCTTGAAGTCCAGCGTCACGGTATCGCGCGCGGCATGAAACCACTTGCCGCAGCCCCGATCACATCGCCAGCGCTCAAAATGCAGACCCTTCGGGTTGTGCCGAAGGAACAGATAGTCGCGATGTTGCTCATCGGTGATATTGACCGGATCGCTGGTCGCCGGCCGGCGCACATGCGCTTGACCGCCGGCATGGAAGTCACCTTCTTCACCTTTTACACCGCACACTGGGCATCTAATAAGGAGCATGACGTCTTTTCCTAATGCGCGACCGCCGCCGCGACACTCTCGTCGATCAGTCGGCCTTCGACAAACCGATTTAGGCCGAACGGTTCAGCAATCGGGTGTGGCCGGTCATTGGCAATCGTATCGGCAAAGACAAAACCAGAACCGGGAATTGACTTGAACCCACCGGTCCCCCAGCCGCA
>JAEKFU010000093.1 GCA_016522385.1 Pseudomonadota bacterium | reverse complement strand
GAGTTCGCGCGAGAACTCGGCTACTTTCGTGATAAACTCGTTTTTCGGCCCGGTTTCCAGCATTGGCTTCAGGCTCTCGATCTTTGGTCGCAAAGCAGCAAGAGTGTCGCTGCCGGCAAGAACATTGCCGAGTTCAAGGATCGGTTCATAGGCGTCATCGGCATGGCGGCGGTAGGTCTTGCGGGCCGTCTCATAGGCTTTTCTCAGATCGCCAAATTTCTTGTTCTCATCGGGCCAATCGGCCGGGATGGACGATTTCAAGGTATCAATTTCAACCTCGCTCGCCTGGATCCGTGCCTCGATGCGCTGGCGGGCTGCCGCAGCGTCATCGCCGCCGCCGATCCGCCGCAAGTCGGTCTTGAGTTCCTTGATCCTGGCTTCGAGCTCACGAATATCGAGCTCGGCCTTGCGCACTCGGCGATGCAGCGATCCATAGGTCTCGGCCGCCTTGTCCATCGTCGCCTCTGCCGCAAAGACTGCCTTCAATGCATCAAATGTGGCATCTGCGTCCTCGAAGCTGCCGGTGAGCTTTTTTTGCAGCTTCTTGGGCAGGTAGCTGATATCGAGATTGCGGGCCCCGGCAATTGCACCGCGAATGGCATTGCCATTGTCGGTGAATTCTTCGTTGATGTATTGCTCCATGCAATACTGCAAGCGCGGATTCAAAGGTGGAGGCGCCGTATTTGCGGTCAGCGACAATCGGTTTGGCAGATAGTTCACCAAGCTTGGTGACAGGCCGACGATGACCAGCGCTAGCAGCTGCAGCCCAATGAAGGCGATGACGCCCCTATACATCGAGATCGTCTTGACGATGGCCGGCGCAACGCCGCGCAAATAGAACAGGGCGAACCCGAAGGGCGGTGTCAGGAACGATGTCTGGATATTCAATCCGATCATGACACCAAGCCAAACGGCGGTGATGTTGGCGGACGGATCGAGTAGCAGGATCGGTGCAACGATTGGCACGACGACAACGGCGATCTCGATGAAGTCGAGGAAAAAGCCGAGCACGAATATGACACCCATAACGATGACGAACTGGGTCCAAAAGCCGCCAGGCAGGCCGGTCAGGAAGCCTTTGACCAGTTCCTCGCCGCCAAACGCGCGGAAAGCGGCGGTCAGCATCGCAGCGCCGAGCAGGATGATGAACACAAGTGAGGTGGTCTTAGCGGTTTCCACCATCACGCCGCGCAAGGTGTCCTCGACCTTGAAGGCGCGCCAGCCACTCCAGGCGACGGCGATCAGGAAACAGGCTGTGGCGATCAGTGCCATGGTGACGGCAAAGACGTCGCCGCTGGTTTTGATGTTCTTGATGTTAATCGCGTAGATGTTCGACAGAAAATAGATGGCAATCAGTGACCCGATGGCGAGGAGAGCGGGGTAAAAGGCATCCTTTCGCCCTCCATAGAGGCGGTACCCGGCCATCACTAAGGCGCCGACGGCGCCGATTGCGCCGGCCTGGTTGACTGTGGCGATACCAGCGATGATCGAGCCTAGGACCAGGAAGATCAAGGTCAGCGGAGGTATCAGTATGAGCAGGACCTTGCCGGCAAACTTGCGGTCATACGCGCCTTCCATCGGCACGGCCGGGGCGGATTTCGGCCGCAGGAAGGAAAATCCGAGAATGTAGACCATGTAGATCCCGACCAGCACCAGTCCGGGCACAAACGCGCCGAGGAACATGTCGCCGGCGCTGGTCGAGACGACGCCAAATTCCGACGGCATGCCGAACTGGCCCGTGGTCGCCTTGTAGAGCGACTTGCGCGCGGTGTCGGCCTGATCGACGGCGCTGGCGAGTTGGTCGGCAAGAATAATGAGCACGATCGAAGGCGGAATGATCTGGCCAAGGGTGCCCGAGGCGGCGATAGTGCCGGTGGCTAGTGGATGCGAGTAATTGTTGCGCAACATGGCGGGCAGCGAGATCAGGCCCATAGCGACCACAGTGGCGCCAACAATCCCAGTCGTGGCGGCGAGCAGAGCGCCGACGAATACTACCGAAATTCCCAGACCGCCGGGTACCGGACCAAACAGCTGTGCCATGGTGACGAGCAGATCCTCGGCGATCTTGGAACGCTGAAGCATGATGCCCATGAAGACAAACAATGGAATGGCGATCAGGGTATCGCGTTCGACCTCCCAGTAGACGCCGCGGAAATTGGTGACGCCGGCTGTGAGCCACTGTACCGGACCGCCATGGCTGAAATAGGCTGCCGCATCGCCGGCAAAGACATACCCGGTCAGTGCTGCGGCCGCGATGGTCAGGATGGCCGAACCGGGCAGTGCGAAGGCGACCGGATAGCCCGAGCCGAGCGCAGAGGCCATGACGACAACCAGCATTGCCAAAAAGAACAGTTCCATGACCGGTTCGAACCCTAAGAATTCCCATTTTGCCGGGCTAGTGCGCCGGGTCTGTTTCCAATTTGCGTTTGCCCGGATCACCGCGATAGTCGGCAATGCCTTCGAGGAAATATCCGGCAAACTGAATCATCATTGATATGGCAAAGATCGCCAGGAAGGCCGCCATGAGGTATTTGACATACATGCCAAAGCCCTGCTGGGTGACCTCGTAGGCGAGCAGCGGAGCATTGATGATGCTCGACTTGCCGCCCATACCAAGCCACAAGACCACGTAGCAAAGCGATGCACCCAATGCCAGGGAGCCAAAGGCGTTGACCAGTCCCTTGGTCTTATCGGTGAAGCCGGCATAGAGCACGTCGACGCGCACATGTCCTTCCTCGATCAGCGTATAGGCGCTGGCGAACAGGAACAGCCCGGCATACCAGAAGCGGACCAGGTCGCCCATAAAGGCTTGCTCATAGGAAAAGATGAACCGACTGATGACGATCTGCAACTCGGCGATAACGACAAGCAGGGCTAGCCAGGTGAAACCAAGCGTGCGCGTGAAGGCTGCGACGACAAATGACAGGCAGATTAGCGGCACGTGCACATAGAGACCGCGATAGGCCGAGCGTCCGAGGTCCTTGGCCATTTTGTCGCCCACCACGTTAGGCAGCAAACCTTCGACCCGAAGAAAAGAAATGATCATGTCGGCAAGACCGACAATGACCACCATCCAGAAGGCGCCACGTATGATGTAGGCACTGATGCGATACATCGAATCGGCATCGGCCCGCAGACTTTGCGATTTGTGGCGATTAACCCACGTTGCCGCACCGAATAGGCATGCGGCATACAGGACGACCTGCAGCCAACCAAGCAGCGGCGCGCTGCCGGAAACTGTCGCTGCTGCACCGGGCCAGTTCCACCAATGTGTTAGATAATTGTTCAGCACGAACACCAGCGTCGCCGCCACCATGGTCCATGCCAAAGTGCGAAACGCCAATATGCTGCTCGTATACGTGTAGCCGCCCCCACTCTCGGCCACGGCGTCACCCTCGCTGTTCGCCGACATGCTTTCTGCTGCTCTCAATGTTGGGACGGGGCCGTGGCCCCGTCCCGTTGGAATAAGCTAAATGTCAAATTCCCAGGACACGGTTGCGCTGTGCGTAATAGGCGCCATCGGAAAGCTTCATCCAGCCGCCGACATCAGCCCGCGCCGCAGCAAAGCTTTCGTGGATCCGTTTTGCCAGATCACTGTGAGCGACCGCTTCAGCGAAGACTTCTTCAGCTGCTTCGCCAAAGCTGTCATAGATCTCATCGGAGAATTCACGCAGCTTGATGCCGTGCTCCTTGATCAGCTTGGCAAGGAAAGTGCCGTTGTTGGCATTGTATTCAGACATCGAGAACACATGCTCTTCACTACAGGCAGCCTTGACGATCTCCTGATCGTTCTTGGACAGAGAACCCCACCAGGATGCATTCATGCCAAATGACAGGGTCGAACCCGCCTCGTGCATGCCGGGATAATAGTAGAATTTGGCGGCTTCATAGAATTTCATGAAGAAGTCATTCCATGGGCCAACCCACTCCGTCGCATCGATCGCGCCAGACACCAGGTTTTCATAAATTTGACCGCCCGGCAAAGACACGGGTGACGCACCGAGTTTGGCCATGACGTCACCACCAAGGCCCGGGATACGCATTTTCAGGCCCTTGAGATCGTCCGCTGTCTCGATTTCCTTATTGAACCAACCGCCCATCTGCACGCCGGTGCAACCGGACATCAGGCATTTGAGGCCGAACTCGCCGGCCACTTCGTCCCACAGTGCTTGACCACCCATATGCTGGATCCAAGCATTGTGCTCATTGTGGGTCAGACCGAATGGTACCGAGGTAAAATAGGCCCAACCGGGATGTTTGCCTTTCCAGTAGTAGTCGGCCGCGTGATAGGCTTGGGCGTTGCCGCCGGCGACTTCATCAAATGAATCAAATGCGCCAACCCGTTCACCAGCTGCAAAATATTGCACCTTGATGCGTCCTTCCGTGAGTTCGTCGATGCGCGCGGCCAGACGTTGTGCGCCGGTGCCAAGACCAGGAAAATCGCGCGGCCATGTCGCTACGACGACCATGTCCTTGCGTTCCTGCGCCACGGCAGGTGCAGCCAATGCGGTTGCACCCGCGGCACCGGCGACGCCGGCCTTTTTGATGAATGAACGACGATCCATTAGACTTCTCCCTCGTTGTTGTATGTTGGGACGGCAGTCAGTACATGCTGTTGTCCGAACGTACAAATTTCCATTTCCGAAAGTGGCCTGAACGCCGGCAATCAATTACCGGCGACCGATCGGTGGCGCCAATTAAACCCATGTTCGTGCTAAAACTCAATACGCGGCAATGACATTGCGCGCTCTGGTGGCATCCCCGATCGTTCAGATGTAGAGTGATGTAGTGTTTATGAGCACTATTCGGGAGCCTGCGGTGCCTAGAAAAAACATCCCCCTGATCGGTTTGCCGGCCGATGTCTTTGAGAAAGACGGTCTACTGTATCACTCGATCGGCGACAAGTATCTGCGCGCGGTCCATGATGTGGCCAGATGCGCACCGGTCATGATCCCTTCGTTGGGTGAAGAGCAGGATCTTGACACACTGCTCGATGAACTCGATGGAGTGATCATGACGGGCGCGATATCGAATGTGCATCCGCCGCATTTCGGCCAGGAACCGACGGTGGCGCACGAGCCTTTCGACCATCACCGCGACGCCACCTCCTTGCGGCTGATCACCAAGGTGCTGGAACGTGCGATGCCGCTATTCTGCATTTGTCGGGGATTTCAGGAGTTGAATGTGGCGTTTGGCGGGACGCTGGCAACAGAACTGCAGGAACTGGACGGACATCTGGATCACCGGGCGCCGCAAAGCGATGATCTAGACGTGAGATACGGACCCGTACATGAGGTCGCGATCCGCAAAGGCGGCCCGTTGCACGATGTTCTCGGCAAGACCAAGACTAAGGTCAATACGGTTCATCGCCAAGGGATCGATCGCCTGGCAGGTGGTTTGACGGTGGAGGCCGATGCGCCCGATGGCGTGATCGAAGCCGTGTCAATCGATAACGCGAAGGGTTTTGCGCTGGGCGTGCAGTGGCATCCGGAATACAAGGCATCGGAAAACTCAGACTCCGTGAAGCTGTTCGAGGCCTTTGCACAGGCGGCGCGCGATTTTGCTGCAAAACAGACGCGCCGCGCCGCCTAGAGATCAACGGCAATTGCGGTGCTCGCGGTATATCTCTTTGACCCAATGCATAATCGCACGGTGCGACCATCCTTCCATGATGGTGCTGAGGTCGCGCGGCATTCGTGCCGATCGATAGATCGGCATTTCATCGGGCCTGGCAAAAGGCGCCAACAGGCTGGCCGCGGTGAGATCAGCGCGACTAAACGTCCGGCCAGCCAGATAGGTCTGCCCTGAACGGATGATATCTTCCAGCCAATCGAATTCCCGTTCGAGAATGTCGCGGCTTTCGCTAGCCGCGTTGCCGCCGGTTTTGTAGCCTTTGATGATCAATCTCTTGGTCAATGGCCACATGAGGCCGGCGGCAAACCGGTGAATTGGTGCTGAATTGGCGAACAACATCGGTTTCACCAGGTAACAGTGGTGGGGCAGAACATGGGCATAAACCAGGCGCCGGACATGTACTCCAATGATCTTGTCCAGGCGCCTTTCGATAT
>JAEKFU010000035.1 GCA_016522385.1 Pseudomonadota bacterium | reverse complement strand
TCGGTGCAATCACGCCATGAATGGACTGGCACGGCACTTGGCGCCGAGGGTCGATTGATCTTCCAAGGGCTGGATAACCGAAAGGCAGACCGGTTGACCGGCCTTGCGATTGCCGAGATCGACCGTCTCGAGAAGGTTTTCAGCCTCTACCGGCCGGACTCCCAGATCAGCCGGCTCAACCGGGATGCAAGGCTGGAACACCCCTCACACGATCTGCAGGTCGTGCTCGCAATCGCGCTTGATGTCTGGCGCCGCAGCAACGGTGCATTCAATCCGGCGATCCAGCCGCTGTGGCAGGTGCTCGCCAGGCACTTCGCCGTCAAAGCCGATCGGGCTGATCCTGATCTCGGGCAGATTTCAGCTGCCCTTAATCTATGCAAGCCAGATCAGATTTTGCTGAACCACGATGTCATCATGATCAAACCAGGCATGGCGCTCACTCTCAACGGCATTGCCCAGGGCTACATCACCGATCAGATTGTCGCTTTGCTGCGCCGGCATGGCCTTAGCAACACATTGGTACAGCTCGGCGAAACGCGCGCTCTGCCCGGTCGATCCTGGCAAGTGCAGATCGCCGGGACGGAGCGCCTAATAAACCTGACAAACGGCGCTGTTGCCACATCGGCCGGCAGCGGGACGAAATTCTCCGATGATGGCCGATGGCACCACCTGATCGACCCGGAGAGTGGCCGGTCATGCCGAGATTTCAGCAGCGTCACAGTATGCGCGTCTTCGGCGCTCATCGCCGATGCCGTGTCGACTGCCCTGGCTGTCGCCGGTCGTGATAGCACGGCACGCATCGCGCGACGTTTCCCAGGCGCACGTGTGCTGGTAAGGCGCGCCACAGGCGGTTTCGCGGAATTCAGTACATGAATTCGAGTCCTGACGACCAAATACCCCTCCTTTCCTTCGGTTTCCGCCCCTTCTTCCTGCTCGCCGGCTTTTATGCCGTCGTTGCCATGCTGGCTTGGGTCACTTGGCTGATATTGCACAGCGTCAATGCAGTAGTCTTGCAACCGACCATCGCCGTACCGGCGCATCTTTGGCACGGCCACGAAATGCTGTTCGGTTTTGCAGGTGCAGTGATCAGCGGGTTCATGCTGACGGCAGTGCCTGCCTGGACCGGTGCCCGCCGTGTTGCCGGCTTGCCGCTGGTGATGCTCGTCGTGGTGTGGATGGCCGGCCGTGTGGTCATGTGGTTCTCGGCATTCCTGCCCACGCTCCTTGTTGCCGCCGTCGACCTGGCGCACCTGCCTTTTCTGGCCGGCACCGTGGCATTGGGGCTGATAATACGGCCGGCACCGCGAAATCTGATCTTTCTCGCGCTGCTGAGTCTTCTGATCGTCGCTAATTGCGCGTTTCACGGCGAATGGACCGGATTGACAGATGACACCGCGTCCTGGGGGCTGACTACCGCACTACTGACGACAGTCCTGCTGATCGTCATCCTGGGCGGCCGGATCATCCCCGCCTTTACCCGAAACGCCATGATCCGCAATGGACAAGATCGGAACCTGCCGCGCAGCATCGGGTTGCTCGACGCGACTAGCATTGCCAGCATGGCCGCCGTTTTGGCTTGCCATTTGGCCGCGCTGCCCAACGTGATTACCGGAACTGCCGCCGCACTCGCGGCTGCCGCCAACCTTGCAAGGCTTGCCATGTGGCGTTGGCGCGCGGTGCTTGGCGAACCAATCTTGTGGAGTTTGCATCTTGCCTACCTGTGGATACCGGTTGGCTTGGCAGCCTTTTCCGCAGCATTGTTGGGCAGTTGGTTCTCACACAGCGCCGCGCTACATCTTTTGGCCATTGGCGCCATCGGTGGCATGACGCTGGCGATGATGACCCGTGCACCGCTTGGCCACACCGGGCGGCCGCTCACCGTCATACGGCCGATCGCTGGTGCCTATGTGTTGATCGCTGCAGCAGCATTGTTACGTGGCTTTGGACTGGACGCCCTCCCGGCAGAATATTTCTTAGTGATCTTAATCGCCGGCGGGCTTTGGACAATTGGTTTTTTGGTGTTTGTCATCGCCTACACACCGATCCTGATAGGCCCTTCTCAGAAACGGCAAGTGGACAGTTGACCGAAGTCAAGGAGAACCGATGCGCCCGGTTGCAATATGCAACCAATTGTTCGGATCGCCGATGAAGGAGCGACCAGATGAATTACGAAAGACTGTTCGAACAAGCCGTGGCAAATGTACGCCGCGAAAACCGCTATCGGGTGTTCGCAGATCTGGAGCGCATTGCCGGAAAATTTCCCTACGCCCGAAATCATGGGCCGGGTCCGGATCAGGTCGTGGTCTGGTGTTCAAACGACTATCTCGGCCAGGGCCAGAACACTGTAGTGATCAACGGTGCTGTCGATGCGTTACGGCGCATGGGCGCGGGCTCCGGGGGTACGCGCAACATTTCCGGCACTCATCATCTGCTGGTTGAGCTGGAACGCGAATTGGCCGACCTGCATGGCAAACAGGCTTCATTGGTATTCACCTCTGGTTACGTGTCGAATTCTGCAACTTTGTCAACTGTCGCCAAACTGGTCAAAGACTGTGTGATCTTTTCCGATGAACTCAATCATGCATCGATGATCGACGGTATCCGACAGTCCGGCGCTGAGAAAAGGATTTTCCGGCACAACGACACCGCCGATCTGGAAGCGCTGCTCAAAGCCCAGCCTCTCGATCGACCCAAGCTGATCGCGTTTGAGTCGGTTTATTCGATGGATGGCGACATTTCGCCGATCGCCGAAATCTGCGATCTGGCCGACAGGTACGGTGCGATGACCTATCTCGATGAGGTTCATGCGGTTGGACTGTATGGTCCGCGCGGTGGTGGTGTTTCTGAGCGCGAAGGCCTCGCCGACCGGCTCACCGTCATCGAAGGCACGTTGGCCAAGGCATTCGGTTGCCTGGGCGGTTACATCACCGGCTCGAATGCGATGATCGATGCCGTGCGCAGCCACGCATCCGGTTTCATCTTTACCACCTCGCTTCCACCGGCTGTTGCAGGCGGTGCACTTGCTAGCGTTCGTTATCTCAAGCAACATGATGAACTGCGCCAGCGGCATCGGGAGCGCTCCTCGCGGCTGAAGACCCTACTCAGGGATGCCGGGTTGCCGGTGATGCCGTCTGAGACCCACATCGTGCCACTCCTGGTCGGGTGTCCATCGCGGGCTCGTCAGATGACGGATCTGCTGATGCGGCAACACGGCATCTACGTTCAGCCGATCAACTATCCGACGGTGCCAAGGGGCACCGAACGCCTGCGCATCACACCAAGTCCATTTCACGATGATGGGCTCATGGCCGCCTTTGTTGCGGCGATTACCGATGTCTGGAGCCGCGTGGCGGGCGAGCAACCGCAGGCAGCATGATACCGTGGCCAGCGTCTCAATTGCGATCAGGTCAGGCTTGCGACGATCGGATAGGCTTGCCGCTGATTCACTTCACGGTTATGCGGCGAAATCCAATAACCCGGAGGGGAACCGAATGAAACAGTCAACACTTGTCAAACTATGCGCCGCTTTCATGAGCGTTGGCCTGCTGGCCGCTCCAGCTCTTGCCGAGGGCGATGTGAAGAAGGGCGCCAAGGTCTTCAAAAAGTGCAAGACCTGTCACCTTGTCGACAAGGAGAAAAGCAAGGTCGGCCCGCACCTCGTTGGCGTCTTCGGCAGAACTGCTGGCACGCTGGAAGGGTTCAAATTCTCTAAGGCAATGAAGGAGTCGGGCGTCGTGTGGTCTCCCGAAACGCTCGCTGAGTACCTCAAGAAACCCAAGAAATTCATGCCAGGCACCAAGATGACTTTTGCCGGTTTGAAGAAAGAAAAGCAGATTGTGGACCTAGTTGCCTACCTCGAAGAGGCAACAAAGAAGCCTGAATAATCTGCGCTCGGTTCGCCGATTTCAGAACTTCGAACGAAGAACGCCACACGGGCACGCGAGGCGAGCCGCCCATTATGTCGACCTGCCACACAGGTAGATATTGGCATCTCTTGACTTTCATCAAGGACCGGCGCCCGAGCAGTTGCCATGGTTCAGCCTGTAACGAGAGGGAATCGCCATGGCCGATGAAAAACGCGAAACCGATTCTACCGAACAGTCAGTGCGCATCCCGCCGATGCAGCGTCTGCTCGACAACCACTTTCTCCTGCTCTTCCTGGGCGTCACGCTGCCGACGGTGCTTTATGTGCTGTGGGGCGTGATGGAGCTCTCACAAATACCGATCGCCGAGTAGGAGATAGACATGGCACTTACTTCCCCTGAATCCAAAGCTTGGTGGAACGAACCGGTCGGACGCTCTGAACTCGCCTGGATCCTCATCGCCTTCCTTTGGGGCGTCTTCATGTTCTCCATGATGATCTGGTGGCATCTCGAAGGAAATCAAAACCTGTCAACCGAGGTTTATCGCATCTCGCCCACCAAGTTCGAGGAAAGGACCGAAGCCTTCGCGGAGAAGTACAAGGTGCGCGAAGAAGCTGACATTCCCGTGGCGAAACCGGAGCCGGGCGTCGAGGTCTACATGCTTTCCAGGACGTTTCAGTGGTGGCCGATCCTGGAACTGAAGAAAGGACAGACCTATCGGCTGCACCTGTCATCCATGGATTTGCAGCACGGGTTCTCCTTGCAGCCAGTCAACATCAACATTCAAGTACATCCCGGCATCGAACATGTCGTTACGCTTACACCTACCCAGACAGGTGTTTTCAGCGTGGTTTGCAACGAATTCTGCGGACTAGGTCACCACCAGATGGTCGGCCGAATCCACGTCGTCGAATAGAGGCGAAGGAAACATCATGAGCGTTTCAGCCGAAACCGGCATTATCGGCGGCATCGCCGCAAAATTCCGGACTTGTCCAGCAACCGGTCTGCAGGTCGACCTAGCTGCCGAACGGTTGATCAAAGCCAACGCAGTGGCCGCAATCGTCTTCCTCGCCATCGGAGGTCTGTTCGGCTTGCTGGTTGCCCTGACCCGCTGGCAGGCCGTGCATCTGCTGCCAGCCGACTTCTTCTACCTGGCGCTGACCGCTCACGGTCTCGATGTCCTGCTGGTTTGGATCATCTTCTTTGAAATCGCCGTGCTGTATTTTGCCTCCGCGATCCTGCTCAACTGCCGACTGGC